>SLGN01000348.1 GCA_007123695.1 Verrucomicrobiales bacterium | reverse complement strand
GCTTCGCCGGCGACGAGCGGGAGGTGATGCGCGAGGAGACCGCGACCCGTTTCCTGGCCTCGGTGGTGGAGGACGAGGACTGCGCCTACGCGACCCAGAAGCAGGCGCTCAACGCCGTGGCGTTTCGATCGACCTCGACCGCGGGACGTTGACGGTGCGCTCCGGAAAGGGGGACAAGGACCGATGCACGGTGCTGCCGAGGAGTCTGCAGCGCGAACTTGCTGCGCAGGTCGAAAGGGCGCGCAAGCTGTGGCGGGCCGACCGGGAAGCCGGGCTCGCCGGGGTGCATCTTCCGGGAGGGCTGGCGCGGAAGTTCCGCCGGGCGGCGGAGACTTTCGAGTGGTTTTGGCTCTTTCCCGCCCGCCAAACTTCAGTGGATCCCGAGACTGGGATCCGCCGTCGGCACCATCTCCACGGCAAGGTCTACAACGAAGCGGTGAAGCGTGCGGCCTCGGCGGCGGGGATCGAGAAGCGGGTGACAAGCCACGCGCTGCGTCACTCCTTCGCGACGCATCTGCTCGAAGCGGGCACGGACCTCCGGACGATCCAGGAACTCCTCGGCCACGAGGAGATAACAACCACGGAAATCTACCTGCACGTGGCGACGGGGGCGAACGGCTTCGGTGTGATCAGTCCGCTGGATGCTATGGGGTCTCGGGCAACGAGCGGAGCAAGGCACGCGCCGGGGTTCGCGCGGGTGCCGGAGGCGGGGGAGCTTGCGGAAGAGTTGGCAAAAGAGTTGGGGGCATCCGCGGAACGGGCGGACGGGCTCGCGGCGGACTCGGTGACGGGAGCGGGACAGGTGGCCGTCGCGGCGTGACGGGGGGCGGCTTCGGTGCCCTTCTTGGTTCTTGGTTCTTGCTTGAACTCCGCCCCGCACCGCTGCTACTCTGGGCCTTCGCCAAGCGCCCTCCCCTCCTCGCTTCTCACCAACAGACCTGAACTGCTCCCCTTCCCATGATCCGTATCCCATCCCTTTTCTGTGCTGCAGCCACCGCGCTGGCCGCGTTCCCGCTCGCCGCTTCCGAAGAGTCTGCCGCGCACGTCGTTTGCCTCGTCGTCGAAGAGCCCAACAACTACGACGCGGTCAATTTCTGCCGGGGCTTCGCCGAAGGCGAGCTGGACGAGCTCGGCCTGCGCACCACCATCATCGAAGGCAACCAGGAGCTGCCGACGCATTTCGAGGGCTTCCTCGAGGCGATGGAGACTGCCGACCTGCTCGTGGTCTTCGTGCGTCGCGCCACCCCTCCGCATGAGCAGCTCGACGCGATCCGCGCCCACCTCGCGGCCGGCAAGCCGCTCGTGGGGATCCGCACGGCGAACCACGCCTTCGTCCCTCTCCCGAACCAACCCGTGACCGATCCGGCGCTCGCCGCATGGCCCGAGTTCGTTCCCGAGGTGCTCGGCTGCGACAACACCGGCTACGAGACCAAGGGTCTGCCCTACGAGGTGCTGCACCACCCCTTCGGTCCGGGGGAGGAAAGCCCCCTGCTCGAGGGCGTCGATCCCTCGGCCATCCGCGGCCATGCCTCGCTCTACCGCGTGCTCCCCCTCGCCGATGATGCGGAACCCCTCCTGCTGGGACGGGCGCAGGGGATCGAGCCGGCCCAGCCGCTCGCCTGGACCCGTCTCTACGGTCCCGCCAAGGCACGCGTCTTCTACAGCAGCCTCGGAGCTCCCGAAGACGTCGTCCAGCCGGACGTGCGCCGACTCTTCGCCAACGGGGTGCGCTGGGCGCTGGGCCTACCGTAAGGGAAACGGGACGGCCGCCGGGTTGGAAACGAGGCCCGATTTCACGAGGATTCCGCAGAACCGTGCCGAATGTGAAAGACGCGGCACCGCGGCGCCAAAAGAGGGGCGCTGTTCAGTCGGCGCCCCTCCCCGGTCAGAACGAATCAGAGCTGCTCCTTCGGCGCTGCCGTCGGCTCGCCGCCCTCTTCCTGGCCGGGCTGGACGATCTTGGCGTTCTCGCGAAGCTCCTCGACGAAGAGCCCCATTTTTTCGGACTTGCGCTGCTCGAAGAGGTTGGTGGCGAGATCTTCGCGGACTTCCTCGAAGTCGGGGGCCTTGGCCTCCTTCTTTTCGTTCACCTTGATGATGTGGAAACCGTACTGCGTCTTGACGAGTTCGCCGACGCTGCCGACCTCCTGGCTGAAGGCGGCGGTCTCGAACTCGGGCACCATCTGGCCCTGCTCGAATTCGCCGAGGCTACCGCCCTGCTCCTTGCTGGGGCAGTCGGAGTGCAGACCCGCCATCTCGGCGAAGTTTTCCCCCTTCTTGGAGGCGATCTCCTCGCGCAGTTCCTTGGCGATCTTTTCCTTCGCCGCGAGTTCGGCTTCGTCGGTGATGCCCTGCGTGGAAATGAGAATGTGCGAGGCGTCCACCGTGGCGGCTTGGGCGAACTCGGCGGGGTTTTCGTCGAAGAACTTGCGGACCTCGGCGTCGTCGGGCTTGGCGACGTCTGCAGTCACCTTTTCGTAGAGCTTACGGATCTTCGTATCGGTCGCGACCTGTTCGCGGATGCGCTCCAGACTGACCCCGGCGGCCTTGGCAAAATCCTCGAGGGTCTCGCCTTCCGGAACCTGCGCGGCGATTTCCTTGAGGCTGGACTCGATTTCCTCGTCGCTGGCCTTCATGCCCTCCTTTTCGGCGGCGTTGACGAGCAGGGTCTTCTGGATGAGTTCGCTGACGACCATCTGCTGGATCTGCGGCTCGATCAGGGCTCGCTGGTCGGGCGGAAGCTGCTCGAACTGGCGGCCGTAGCGACCGGTAAAGAGTTCCCGGACGTCCAGGACGGTGATCGGCGTGCCATCCACCTCGAGAACGACATCGGTCTCGGAGACCTCGGGCGCATCGGGAGTTTCGATGGCTGGTGCGGCGGGTGCGGCGGGTGCTTGCGAACCGGCATCCTGACCAAAAATGTGGGAAGGACCGCTAACGAGAAAAGCGAAAAGGCCGGTGAGAACGAGGGATGTGGTGTTTTTCATTGAATCGGACAGGAGCCAGGATCTCGGCAGCATCGGGCCGGGAGATACTCGCTCGGGTGAGAAACTCGCCTTCGTCAGGTGCGGGGACAAGCGAATTTTGCCCGCAAACGCGGGCCGGACCCTGACTCCATCGGGCTTTGAGCGGACTCCAGAGCCTCGCGAAAGGCATCGGCGATCGCTTCGATGTTCTCCTTGTGGAAGACGCTGATGTGGTTGCCGGGGATATCGACGATCTCCAGCTCGTCGACGAGTTCTCTCCATCCGTAGTCCTCGCCGAGATCGAATTTGTCGCCTCCGACCATGGCGCGGAAAAGGGTGAGGCGTCCGGGGAAGGGTCCGGGCGAGTAGGACTCCATGGCCCGCTCGTGGGCCCTGCGGAGCTGGACCTGGCGCAGCCATCCGGCGCCCTTGGCCTGCGGCAGGACGCGGGCGACGGCGTCCTCGGCCTCGAAGTAGAGCCGGTAGGCCAGGCCGGTGCCGAAGCGCATGCCGACGAGGCCGGTCTTCTCCAGCACGCTCCTCTGGGCCAAGGCGGGCTTTTTCCAGTTCATCGCGACGCGCTCGCCGAGGCGTAGCTTGCGGGCCCCGGCGCCCGGGTTTTCGGTGTCGACGAGCCCGAGGAACTCGACCGCCTCCCCCGCGAGGGAGAGCTGCCGGGCCATCTCGTAGGCGACGACGCCTCCGAAGGAGTAGCCGCAGAGGTGGTAGGGGCCGCTTGCCTGGACCTTGCGAAGCTCGGCAAGATAGTTGGCGGCGGTTTCCTCGACCGACTCTTCGGGAATGGGCGAAACGGCGGTGAGGGCCGGAGCCTCGAAGGCGTAGAAGGGGCGCTCCTCCCCGAGCCGCTCCGCGAGTTGCCCGTAGAAAAGGACGCCGCCGTCGCCGCCGTGTACCGCAAAGAGCGGCGGCAGCGAGCCTTTGGGCTGGATCGCCACCGTGGTCTCGGCGGGCGGTTCGGCGTCGAAATCGCTCACGAGGCGGATGCCGCCATTGCGGGCGGGCGGCAAAGCGGCGGGGGGCGAGTCGGACAGGTCGGACAAGTCGGACAGATCAGACGCATCCGAAACCTGCGGAAGATCCTCCGTGCTTTCCGTGCCCTCCCTGGTGGCCCCATTCGCGAGCCGCCCCTCGACCACCTCCGCCAGCCGCCTCACGGTGCTGGCTTGGAAGAGCACCGCGAGCGGGAGGTTCACGTCGAACTCCTTCTGCATCCGCGCGAAGAGCTTCATCCCGAGCAGGGAATGGCCGCCGAGGGCGAAAAAGTCGTCGTCGAGCCCGACTTCGCCGACCTTCAGCAGCTCGCGCCAAAGCTCGGCGAGGCGAATCTCGATGGGGGTGCTGGGACGGCTATCGACCGGGGCTTCGCCTTCGCGCAGGGCGAGGGCTTTGCCGGGCTCGGGCAGAGCCCTCTGGTCGACCTTTCCGTTGGCGTTCAACGGCAGCTCGTCGAGCACGGTCACGCTGGAGGGCACGAGGTACTCGGGCAGCTTCGAACGCAGGTAGCCGAGGACTTCGCCGGGCTCGGGCTTCACCCCGTTGGCGGGAGAGACATAGGCGGCGAGGGCCTTTTCGGCGGCCCCGCTGCCGCGCACGACGACTTTGCAACGTCCGACGCGAGGATGGGAGGCGAGGCGGTTCTCAATCTCGCCGGGTTCGACGCGAAAGCCGCGGATCTTCACCTGCTGGTCGATGCGCCCGAGGAATTCGACGCTGCCGTCGGCCAGCCAGCGGGCGAGGTCGCCGCTGCGGTAGAGGCGGGCGTCGGCTTCGCCGGAGAAGGGGTCGTGCAGGAATTTCTCGGCGTTCAGCTCGGGGCGTCCGAGGTGCTCGAGGGCCACGCCGTCGCCGCCGGTGTGGAGTTCGCCGGGGATGCCGGGGGCGAGGGGCCGCCCGGCCTCGTCGAGGATGTGGACGGTGGAGTTGGCGATGGCCCGGCCGATCGGCACCGTGGCGCGCGCGAAGTCGGCGGGAACGACGTCGTGGCAGGTGGAGTAGACAGTGTTCTCGGTCGGCCCGTAGCAGTGGACGAGTCGGCAGCCGGGGTGGGCCTCGAGGAAGCGGGCCATGTGGTCGGCGGAGACGAGGTCGCCCCCGGTGAGGACCTGGCGCACGCCGACGAAGGCGTCGAGGGCCTCGTCGACCATCACTTGGAACAGGCCGGTGGTGAGGAAAAGCTGGGTGACGCCGCCCTCGCGCAGCTCCTTGGCGACGGTCTCGACGGTGAGCCGGCCGGGCGCGGGGAGGTGGAGGACGCCGCCGTTTAGCAAAGCGCCGTAGATCTCGTAGACCGAGGCGTCGAAGCAGGGCGTGGCGGCCTGGAGGATCGTCTCGGCTTCGCCGAAGTCGCAGTAGCCGGTGCCGCAAACGAGGCGGACAATGCCGCGATGCGGGATCAGTGCGCCCTTGGGCTTGCCGGTGGAGCCGGAGGTGTAGATCAGGTAGGCGGGGTCGGTCGCGGCGGGGCGCGGCAGGCTGCCTGCCTTG
>SLGN01000712.1 GCA_007123695.1 Verrucomicrobiales bacterium | reverse complement strand
GGGCTCCGTTGTCCAGCTTCAGCGTCACTTCGGTCTCGGTCGCGGCGACGATGGCGGCCCGGATGGTCTGGCCCGACTGGTTGGTGAATTCGCGGAATTCCTCCGCCACGAGCGGAGTCGCGGGCGCGGCGAGGAGAGCCAAACCTAGGGCGAGGGTCCGACCGAGGGCGGGCAGGTCCGGCTTGCCGGAGCGTTTCGGATAGTTCATGGCGGCACTTCGGTTCGGGTTCGACGACACTCTGGCCTGGGCCAAGGGGAAACCCCGGGGCAACACGATCACAGATCGAGAGTAGGCCACTTTTTTCGGTGTGGGAAGAAAATTCCAGAGTTTTTCGTGGCTCCATCGCGGCAGGACGGTGCACGCATCGGTCCAATTCGCCCGGTCTCCTGCCCGGGGCGAGGCATTGCCGGATTCGCCCTCAGCCGCCGATCCGGGCGAGACCCCAGGCGATGACGAGGGGGGCGGTGGCGAGGCAGGCGAGCGAGGTGGTCAGCACCACCTGAATGGCGACGCGGGGCTGGCCGTCGTAGAGGCGTGCGAGGACGATGGGGAAGATCGCCGCAGGCATGGCGGCCTGCACCACGAGGACGCGCTGCAAGTCCTCCGTGACTGGCAGGAAGAAGGCGGCGACGAGGAAGAGGGCGGCGTGGAGCCCGAGGCGCACCACCACGCTGGCCAGCCCGACGCGGAGAGCGTCGCCGAGGATGCCCTCGCGGAAGAACCGGCCCATGGTCGCCCCGATCATGAAGATGGACATGGGCACGGCGCAGCGGCCCAGCATTTCCATGGAGTCGTGGACCACGCCGGGGACGAGGCGATGGGCGCCGGTGTAGTTGAGGAGAAGGGCCGCGACGACGGAGAGAAAGGGGCCGTTGACCAGCGCCTTGAGCCCCGCCCGGCCCGTGAGCAGGGCGACTCCGACCGTCCACATGGCCAGCTCGACGCCGATGCCGAAGATGAAGATCAGCCCGGTCGGACCGGAATTGCCGGGAAAGAGCGCGTGGAGCATGGGCAGTGCGATGAAGCCGTAGTTCTGGATGCCCGCGCTGAGGGCAAAGGTTCGCAGACCGCTGCCGACGCGCATCCCGGCGGCGAGCCCGCCGACCCAGGCGAGACCGAGCCCGGCGAGGACGAGGGAGAAGCCCAGCCCGATGGACCAGGCGGCGGTGGAGATCCTCGCCAGGGCCGGATTGCCCGGCACCAGAGAGAGGACGAGGCAGGGCACGAGCAGGTTCATGACCAGCTTCATCGCGCCCGTCTCGGTCTCTTCGCTGAGCCAGCCGCGCCGATGGAAGAGAAAGCCGGTGGCGATGACGAGGAAGACCGGCAGGATGGCCGAGACGATGGTGAGGTAGGAAGGCATGGGTGCTGCCGGAGCGGTCAAAGGCCGGCCATGGTGGTCCAGACACGCACGATCCGGTCCTTCACCCCGGCGAGATCGCCCGGGTAGTTCGTGACGAAGAGGGCGAAGGCGTATTTCTTGCCGGATCGGGCCTCGAGATAGCCGGCGTAGTTGCGGATGCGGGACATGGTGCCGCTCTTCGCCCGGATGCGACCCTCCGCAGCGCTGCCGCCGCCGATGCTCTTGAGGGTGCCGGACCGGCCCGCCACCGGGAGCGAGGCGCGGAACACCCCGAAGTGCTCGTGTCCGGCGGCGGCGTGCAGGATCAGGGCCATCTGCCGCGGGGTCACGGTGTTGGCCCGCGAGAGTCCGCATCCGTCGCCCATGTAGAAGCCGGTCATGTCGATGCCGCGGGCGGCCCAGTGCGTCCTGGCCGCCTCGGCGGCGGCGGAGGTGGTGCCCGCGCCGGCGCCTTTGGCCCCGATGCCGATGGCGCGGTGGATGCACTCGGCCATGAGGTTGTCGGACTTGTGGTTGGTGGTCAGGACCAGTGAGGAAAGCGGGACTGAACTCTCCTCGTGGATGCGCTGGCGTGCGCCGATCTCCTTGCCGGCCATGGCGAGGAGACGGTCGGTGGTCGGCTCGCCCGATACGGGAACGC
This sequence comes from Verrucomicrobiales bacterium, assembly GCA_007123695.1. Lineage (GTDB taxonomy): Bacteria > Verrucomicrobiota > Verrucomicrobiia > Verrucomicrobiales > DEV007 > Arctic95D-9. The sequence goes on along the minus strand of SLGN01000712.1, from coordinate 3,477 downwards.
CGTTGTCGGCGAGGTATTCGGTGAAGGTCCGCGCGCAGAAAAGGGCGGGGTCGGGCAGGGCCCCCTTGATCGTGAAGCTGCCAGACCCGGCGGGCACGGTGCCGCGGAAGGTGAGCAGTCGTCCGTAGGGATCGCCGTAGATGTAGCCGTTGTCGCCCGATCCGGCCGGGCCGACGCGCACTTCGTTGTAGAATTCGTGTCCTGGCAGCTTCGGATCGGTGCCGGCGAGAGGGGCCCGCGCGCCGGACGAGGGCGTGCGGAAGGTGGCCCGGAAGAGGTTTTGGTGGATGGTCAATCCGCAGGCGCCGGCGCCGTAGTAGTTGCCGAAGTCGTTCCACTGCCAGGTGTCGGGAACGAGCGCGGTGCCGAAGACCGAGGCGTCGCCCACCACCGAGCCCTCGATGCGCTTCACTCCGGCATCGAGCAGGGCGGCCTTCCATTTCGCGTAGGTCGCGCCGAGGGAGGTGGCGGCGAGGGTGGGGTCGCCGCCGCCCCGCACGACGAGGTCGCCCTGCAGCGTTCCGTCGTCGTCGATGCTGCCGACGGTCTGGAGCTCGGTGGAGAAGCGGTGGTCGGGACCGAGCAGCTCGATCGCCGTCGCCGTGGTGATGGCCTTCATCGTCGAGGCGGGCACGAGCCCGTCGTCCATGCGGTAGCCGACGGCCGTGGCGGGATCGGCCCCGAGTTCGACGAGGCAAAAACCGACCAAGGCCGAGCGCAGGGCGGTCTCGGAGGCGACCGCCTCGACCTTGGCGACGACCTCCTCGGGAGTGGCGGCGGGGGCGGGGGAGTGCCAGAGGGCGGCGAGCGCGGCCAAAGCGGCGAGCCGCGAAGCTTGGCAGGGGAAGGGCGGCGTTTTGATCATGCCGGACGCTCCGCTCCTTCGGCATGGTGGTCAAGCGCGGCGGAAGCGTGCACGGGCAGGGAGGACGCTCCTCGGGCTCGGCATCCCGCCGTGGATGTTTCCGAACCGAGGACAACTATTGTTCGTATCAATTTTGCGAAACGTCTCATTTCATGATATAAATTCCGAAAATTGTTGTATGAGTGAAGGGGATGAGGACGTTGGTCAAAAAGGCCGAAGACCCTGCCCCCGGAGCGTTGTCGAGATGGAATGTCGAATTTTCGCGGAATTGCACTGCGGCTTGAACCGATGATCTGGAATTTGGCAGGCGAACGTCCTACGTTGGAAGAATCCGCACCGCGCCTACGGGGGCGTTCGCGGACCTTTCGGGAGCCGGCGCAATTGGAAGCCCTCGCCCCTCTTTGGCGCCGTCTGGCCGAAGCGGACGACAGTCCTTTTGTGACCTGGGACTGGCACCGGGCGTGGCGTCGGCATTTCGGCTGGAGCTGCGAAGAGACGCCGGTTTTTGTCTGGGAGGGCGTGGCCGGAGACCGCTGCCTCGTGCCGATGGTCTCCCTCGACGGGGTGCTGGAGATGGCCGGTTTCGGAATCTGCGACTTTCAGGACGCCCTGGCCGACTCGACGGAGGCGGTCTGTGCCGCTGCCCGAGTTCTTTGCCGCCTGGCGCGGCGACGCGATTTCGCTCTCCGTTTTTCCCAGCTCAGCGAGCGCGGGCGTTTCCTTGGTCCGCTCCTCGGCGCCGCTGCCGAGGCGGGGATGCTGGCCGATTCCACGGTGGTCGGTCCCTGTCCCTGGCTGCACATCGGCGGCGCGGACGTCGAGGGAGTGATTGCCGGTTTTGGAAAATCGACCCGGAAGGGGATTCGGCGAAGGCTGAGGAAGATGGAGGAAGGGGTCGGGGGGCGGATGCGGCCCGTGGCGCTGCCCGACCGGACTTTTTTCGACGCAGCTGCGGCTCTGCACCGCGCGCGCCACACGCGTTCGATCTTCGACGAAGAGGGCTTCGACGGCTTTCTCGAGGAGATTTCCCGGTCGCGCGAGGTCGGGCTGGTCGCCTTCGCCCTTGAAACCAAACTGGGGCAGCTCATGGCTTTCGAGATCGGCTTCGAGCGCGGCGGGCGCTACCTTTCCTGGATCGGGGGCTTCGACCCTGCCTGCTCCGAATATCGGCCGGGAATCTCGCTGCAGACGCTGGCAATGGCGGAACTCGCCCGTCGGGGCACCCGGATCTACGATTTCCTCTGCGGAGGTGAGGAATACAAATTCCATTTCGCGACCGACGAATACCTCGTCCGGTCGCTCACGGTGCAGCGTGCCACGCCGTGGAGGGTCGCTGTGACCGGGGCGAGCCGCCTCGAACGGCTCGCCCGCCCCCCGATCAAGAAGCTGCTCCGCAACGCCGGTCTCTACCGAACGAAATACCGCATCGATCCGCTGGTCTAGGAAAGCTGCCGCAGCTTGGTGAGGCGTCCGCCGACGACCCACTCGGCGCAGAAGATGTTCCCCTGGGCGTCGAAGCAGGCGTCGTGCGGATGGACGAAGCGGCCCGGCTGCCACAGCGCAGGCTTGGAACGCATCGCCACCGTCTTGTCGAGAACGCGGGCGCGCCATTCCTCGTCGTCGCCGAGATGGACAGCGACGCGGTTGTCCTTGTCGAGGATGGTGATGCGGGCGTGGAGATCGGGCACAAGCATGAGATCGCCGCCCACGTCGATGTCGGCGGGAAAGAGGAAGTCGCCCTGGGTGCGCAGGTGGCGCCCTTCCATGTCGAACCACTGGAGCCGGGCGTTGGCGCGGTCGGCCACGACGAGTTTGGGGTTGCCGTCTCGGTCGTCGAGCCACTGGCCGTGCGGGGTCTGGAACTTGCCGTCCTCGCTTCCCTTGCCGCCGATGGCCCGCACGAAGCGGTCTTCGCGGTCGTACTCGAAGAGGTAGTTGCTGCCGTAGCCGTCGCCGAGATAGTAGCCGCCGTCGGGACGGAAGCTCGCGTTGGTCGGGTTGAAGCGCGCGTCGGCGTCGAGCACGCCGCTGTCCTCGGCAATGGTGGCGCGGTCGCGCTTCCAGACGATCTCGCCGTCGAGGGTCATCTTGGCGAAAAAGAGGCCCGGATTGTTGGGCGAGAGGTAGAGGTATTCGACGCCGTCCTCCTCGCGGATGTCGATGCCGTGGCCGAAGCATTGCTCGGCCTGCGTCCGCGGGTTGGCCACGGAGAAAGCTCCGCCGCCGAGGCTGCGGACGAACCGGCCCTCGGGGTCGAAGACGAAGATCGAGTGCGGTCCGCCGTGGTGGGTGAGGTAGAGGAGGCCCTCGCTGTCGATGGCGACGCCGTGGGTGGCGCCTCCGTAGCGATGACCGTCGGGCAGGGAATCGAGACCCCAGTCGTGATGGCATTCGTAGAGGAACTCGCCCTCGCCCACCACGGGCCGGTCCGGGTCGGTTTTGCGGGCGAGAAGGAGCCTCGGCAAGGTTGCGGCGCCAACGGCAGATGTGCTAACGGCGGAGAGAAAGCGGCGGCGCCCCGGCGGCGGCGAGATCGGTTCGTCAGGAGCGGGGGAAGGTGGCTTGGGGGAGGGGCGGGGCTTCATCGCCTCCATGGTCGCGAATTGCCGGGG
>SLGN01000075.1 GCA_007123695.1 Verrucomicrobiales bacterium | reverse complement strand
GTAGGCCCTCACCTCTCCGCTCTTCGCTTTAGCCAAATTCATCAGTTTTTCTTATTCTACGACGCTGTGATTTCGCTGGAATAAAATATTAGAAATTCTAATTTATTTGACCTGGCCATAAGCCCGAGTTTTGTTGTTGGAAGTTCGGTTGTCGTGGTCCCGAAGTGGAGCGCCTCCCTGGCGGCGAAGAGTTCGGGGGTGGGCCCATCCTTTTCAGGTCGCGAAACGAACCAAGCCCGGATCGTCATGCTCCCCATTCGCAGCAACATCCTTGTTCAGATCCTCTTCCTCTTCTGCTGCACGCCCGGGTTCGCCATCGTCGGAGGCGAGGATGCGGACGAGGGCGAATTTCCCTGGATCGCCGGGATCGTGCGGAGGGATGTTTTTCCCGGCCCCGGTCTGGTCGGTGGCGGTGCGCTCGTGGGCGACCAGTGGGTCGTGACGGCGGCCCACAGCGTCTTCGGCCTAAGCCCCTCAAACTTGGAGGTCTGGCTGAATTCGACCGATCTCGAGGACAGCGCTTCTCGGCAGGTCTACGGGGTGCTCTCGGTGGTGATCCACCCCGGGTTCGCCTTCGTCGAACCCGGTGCCAGCAGCAACGACATTGCTTTGCTCCTGCTTGACCGGCGGGTTCCGGGCATCGCGCCGTTGGCCTTGATCGAGGATCCGGCGGACATCTCCGAAGGCGACCCGGTGCGGGTGGCGGGCTGGGGCAGCTCGACTCCGGGCGAGGCTGCCGCGAATCCCCGGCTGCAAAAGGCGAATGCCGAGATCGTCGACAACTCGGAGGCGGAGACGCTCTTCGGCGCGGTGGTCGAGGATACCCATCTCGCGGCGCTGGACCCGGCCGGCTTGGCCACACCCTGCTTCGGAGACAGCGGAGGACCGCTCGTGAAGCAAATCGCCGGGACCGACCGTCTCGCCGGGATCGTCAGCTTTGGCGGCGCCGACTGCTCCGACGCCACCATTCCCACCGTCTACACCCGCGTTCCCAGCTACGCGGCGTGGACGCAGGCACGCCTGGCCCTGACGGCGGTTCCTCCCAGGCCGCGGCTCCGCGGTCGCGGCCGCAACATCCCGAGAACTTCGATTCCGCGTCTCGGCAACGGCAGCGAAATCCGCCTGCCGCTACGGCGGGGCGGAGCTTTCGTGCGCCCCTACCGCGTCGTCAATCTCGGGCCCGGTCTCCTCACCATCCAAAGCACAAGCGTCGGCGGCCCCCGCTTTTCGCTCGCCCGGCACCCCGCCCGCGTTCTCCACGCGGGAGCCTCGGCGGTCCTGCGCGTGCGGGTGCGCGCTCCGCGGCAGGGTCGCCGCTTCGGCGGGCGCATCGTGCTCCGCACAAACGATCCGGCGCGTCCGGTCCATGTCTTCCGTCTCGCGGCGACACGACGCCCGCGCTAGCAGCCGAGACTGGAACCGGCAGCACGAAAGGCAGTTGCCCGGACTCGAGGAACGGGTCGGTCTTGTCATCGGGACCGATCCGGGCGAGCGTAACACCTGACATGCCAGGAAAAGACGACGACACCACCCCTTCCCTCCCCGATCCCGAGGAGATCTCGCGCAAGCTCTCCGAATTCTTCCGCTCCAGCTTCGGCGAGAAAGTCTCGGTCACGGCGATGCCGGGGGTTCCCGGCTTTTTCAACGACGAGAGCGACGACGACGGCGAAGACCACGACATCCGCTCGGACCCGGCCGCCTCGCCGCTGCTCGACTTCGACTTGATTCCGAAGCAGATCAAAGCCCATCTCGACCGCTTCGTGATCCGGCAGGACGAGGCGAAGATGGCCCTCGCGATCGCGGTCTGCGACCACTACAACCATGCAAAATACCTGCGAAAGCTCGCCGAGGAGGATCCGGCGGCGGCGAGGGCGGTCGAGTTCGCCAAGCAGAACGTCATCATCGTGGGACCCACGGGGGTCGGGAAGACCTACCTCGTGAAACACATCGCCGAACTCGTCGGGGTGCCCTTTGTAAAGGCGGACGCGACGAAGTTTTCGGAGACCGGCTACGTCGGCGGCGACGTCGACGACCTGGTGCGGGAGCTGGTGCGGAAGGCCGACGGCGACGTGGAGCTGGCCCACTACGGCATCGTCTACATCGATGAGATCGACAAGATCGCCTCCTCGGCCACTTTCGGCGGACGCGACGTGAGCGGGCGCGGAGTCCAGACCACCCTGCTGAAGCTGATGGAGGAGACCGAGGTGCCGGTGCGCAATCCCCAGGACATGCCGTCGCAGATGCAGGCCATGTTCGAGATGAGCCGCACCGGCAAGGCCTCGCGGGAGACGATCAACACGCGGCACATTCTCTTCGTCGTGAGCGGGGCCTTCTCTGGCCTGGAAAAGATCATGGAACGGCGTCTGCGCCAGGGGTCCATCGGCTTCCTCTCCCCGGGCGGCGACACGGCGACGGAGAAAGACGGCGGACGCAAAAACAGCGAGGAGCCCATCACCCAGGACTTCATCGATTTCGGCTTCGAGGCCGAGTTCATCGGGCGGTTGCCGGTGCGGGTGGTCTGCGATTCCCTCTCCGCCGACGATCTCTTCGACATTCTGAAACATTCCGAAGGCAGCCTCGTGCGCCAGTACGAACGCGAGTTCGAGGCCTACGGGATCCGCGCCGATTTCGACGACACCGCGCTGCGGGCCATCTCCGCCGCCGCCGCCGAGGAGGGCACGGGGGCGCGCGGTCTCATGACCGTCTGCGAGCGGCTGCTGCGCCGTTTCAAATTCGAGCTGCCCGGCACCACCGCGACCGAGCTCAAGATCGACGGCGCCCTCGTCGCCGATCCGGAGACCGCGCTCGCCGCAGTCCTCGCCGCGACCACGCCGCTGGGCGACGCGCGCGCCCTCGGCGACGTCTCCGCCTTCCGCCGCCGCTTCGAAGAGGACCACGGCGTGCGGCTCGCCTTCGACGCCGGGGCGGTGGCGCGGCTCTCCGAACTCGCCGAAGCCTCGGGACGCAGCGTTCTCGAAATCTGCCGCGAGCGTTTCCGCGATTTCCACTTCGGCCTCCAGCTCATCCGCAAGAACACGGGTCAGGGCACTTTCCCCGTCACCGCCGGAGCCGTCGACGACCCCGACAAGTATCTCAGCAATCTCGTCGTCGCGAGCTACCGAGGGAACGACGACGGTGGCGACGCGGGCAAAGCGAACGACGCGGGCGAGGCCACGTCGGAGCCGGTCGCGTGAGCCGCAACCCGCCCTCGCTGCGCCGAGGGCGACTTGGCCCCGAACTTGCTCTTGCAGAGGGAGTGGCCCGGAGACCCGGGCCGCACTTTCCCATCGCGAGCGAACCGGACCATGCCTGAAACGCCCTCCGACCGCGGCTCCGGCCTTTCCGGCTGGGTCGATCCTTTTCTCGGATGCGAGCCGAGAGAGCTTCCCGAGCCCGACGAGATCGCGGCGAAATGGTGGTGCGCCAAGCCGCCGATCGGGAACACCCACCCCGGAGCCGTCCTGCCCTTCGGCGCGGTCTCGGTCTGCGCCTACTCGGGCGCCTACGTGACCGGCTACGGGCGCTACGACGTGTCGCTGACGGGAGACCGGCCGAGCCTGCTCCACGAGGACCACGGCGCCTACGGCCTCGCCCATTTCCAGCAGTCCGGCACCGGCCGCATCCGCAGCTACTACAACTACCTGCTCACCAGCCCCTACCTGGACGGGGAGCTCTCCGCGATCCGCACGCGGCGGCCTCTGCGGGCCGAGCGGGCCTCTCCCGGACACTACGCCGGCGAACTCGGCGGAGCGGACGCCGCCATCGGCTTCGAGACGACCTGCACGAAGCGCACCGCCCTGCATCGCTACCGCTTCCCTGCCGGCTCCAAAGGCGGAGTCGCGATCGACTTCACTTCCGGAGGGCTGCTCATCGAGGGCATGAAGACCTATCCGGAACGGGCCGCGGCGACTCTGCCCGAGCCGCAGCTCTGCGAGGGATCGGTCGTGATCGAGGGCATTCCCTTCCACTTCCGCATCCGCGTGGCGGGGTCGGTCGCCGCCTCGGGCTTCTGGGAGGGCGGGGGAAAGCTGGATCCCGCCGCCGAGTTCCGGCCCTCGGCCCGGGCCCGCGCGGACCGCGAACCCTTCGGAGTCTGGTTCGAGACCGCCGAGCCCGGAGGCATGCTCGAGCTGCGGATCTCCTTTTCCCTGCGCGACGCGCGACGACCGGCCGAGGCGCAGGAACGCATCGCTTCGCGCAGCTTCGACGACCTGCGCGAGGGCGCCCGCCGCCACTGGGACTCGGTGCTCGGAAAGATCGAGGTCGAGGGGGGCGACGAGGAGCTGCGCGAGATCTTCTACACCGCCCTCTACCACACCACCGTGAAGCCAGCCGACTTCCGCGACGAAAATCCCTTCTGTCCCGGCGACGGTCCCTTCTTCTTCGACCTCTCCACCCTGTGGGACCTCTACAAGACCCAACTGCCCCTCGTCATGACCCTCTGGCCCGAGCTCGGGTCGGACTTCGTCGCCTTTCTCGTCGAGGTAGCCCGCCGCGAGGGGGCCTTTCCCGTAAGCTATCTGATGGACCATGCGCCGGAGCGCTTCGCCAAGCAGGCGACCGGCCTCTGCCACATGATCCTGACCGACGCCCAGATGCGCGGCATCGAAGGCGACTGGGACGAGGTGCTGCGGCTGCTGTGGCGCACCAGCCTCAGCGGAAAGGGCCGCGGCGGCAAGTTCGCCGAATTCGCGCGCAACCACGTCGTGCAGCCTCTGTCCCACACTCTCGATCTCGCCTTTGCGAACTGGTGCATCTCGCAGATGGCGAAGCGTCTCGGCGACCAAGTCGTCTACGACCGCAGCATCCCCCTTTCCTACCACTGGCGAAAGGCCTTCGACGAAGGCACCGGCCTGCTCCGCGCCGACTCGGACTACTACGAGGGGGAACATTGGAACTACTCCTTCCGCTTTCTCCACGACATGGTCGGGCGGGTCAATCTCGCCGGAGGCGAGGCGGCGTTCCTCCGGCTGCTCGACAAGTTCTTCGGCTACGCCGATCCGGATCCGGGCGAGACGGTGCACCGCTTCGAGGGGCTGAACAACGAGCCCGACATGGAGGCGCCCTACGCCTATCTCTTCGCCGGCCGCCACGACCGCACCGCCGAGACGGTCCGGCGGGTGATGCGCTACCAGTTCGCCCGGGGGCGGGGCGGGCTCCCCGGCAACGACGATTCGGGAGGCCTTTCCTCCTGGTATGTGTGGAGCGCGGTGGGGCTCTTCCCCGTCACCGGGCTGCCCATCATGCTGATCGGCAGCCCCGTCTTCGACCGGGCCTCCCTCAAGCTGCCGGGCGGGCGCTTCACCGTCGTCGCCGAGAACCAGGCCCCCGACCACTGGTTCGTCCAGCGGGCCTGGCTCAACGGCCAGCCGCTCGACCGGTCCTACCTCAAGCTGACCGAGTTCAAGGCCGAGGCGGAACTCCGGCTCGAGCTGGGCCCCGCCCGCAGCGACTGGGCTGCCGCGACGCGCCCGCCCTCGTTC
>SLGN01000472.1 GCA_007123695.1 Verrucomicrobiales bacterium | reverse complement strand
CATCGCGACATCAAGCCGGGCAACATCCTCGTCGGCAGCGACGGCGTCGCCAAGATCAGCGATTTCGGACTCGCCCGAATCGCAAGCCCGACGGCGGACGTCTCCCTCACCATGACCAATGCCGGGATGGGCACGCCGGCCTACATCGCCCCCGAGCAATTGCTCGACGCCCGCTCCTGCGATGCGAGATCCGACATCTTCGCCCTCGGCGTCGTCGTCTACGAAATGCTCACCGGCAGCACGCCCTCGGGCAACTTTCCCCCGCCGACCTCGCGATTGCCGCGCCGCAACCGCCGTCTCGACGAGGCCATCCTGCGGGCGATGGACCCAGATCCGGCAAGCCGCCCCGTCGATCCCAGGGAAATTTCCAGCATAATCGCAGGATCCGAGCCGCTCGACGGAGCAGACGAAGCCGGAGAACCCCGAATTCTCGCCCTTTCGTCGAGAGCGATGCGGGGACTCGCCCTTGCTCTTGCTGCTCTTGCGCTTGCCGTAGCGGGGGGCGTTCTCTGGACCCTGCAGGAGCCCTCCGAAGTGGCGGAACAGGCGCGCGCGGCCGCGGAGAGCCGAGACTCCGCCGAGACGATCCCCGTGGAGGCAATGCTCCCGGTCGCGGCCTTCCCATTCGACCCGGACTTCGAGCAGATGCGGCGGCGCGGAGGTCCCCTGCGGCAGTGGCACTCGTCCGACGCCCCGTCCTTCTTGGCCCCGGCTGACGGGATGGAGGACCTCGTCTCGCTCGTCCGAGCGACCTGCTGGCACCATGGATGGCTCGGCTCCCGTGCCGACGGGAGGAACGTGAGCAACTTTCCCCCGCTCAACAACAGGAGCGGCATCGTTCGATCATCCAGGTATTTTAATCTCCGATGGGATCGCGAGTGCCTCCATCACAACCATCCCGTTTTGAAGCGGGCGGGGAACGCCCCCTCGAGAGCCGTGGATTTCGCTCAAACCAACAACTTCGCTGTGGTCGTGACGGAAGACAAGAGGGCCGTTTTCGTAGGCGACCCGTCGTGGCAGCCGCTGGTTTCCGATTTGGAGAAGAGGCTCGGAACGGTAGCGGACGTGGTCTCGGTCGATTGCTGGGGATTCACCTTCGCTCTTCTGCGGGAATCGGGCGAGGCCCTCGCATGGAATCTCCACGGGGGGATCTTCCCCGATCCCGAGAACGGTGGTCCGTTTCAGCAGATCGCGGCGGGAGAGGCCCACGTCGTCGCATTGGGGCGGGACCAAAAGCTGTCGGCTTGGAGCAGGGCCCCGTTTGCGTTGCACGAGCACGTCCAGCGATCCCTGCGCGTTCCCGAGCACGAGGACAAGATCGTCCGCATCATGAGCGTCGCCCGGATCAATGCGGCGCAGCGCGAGGACGGCTCGTGGGTGGCCTGGGGCGGCGACGAGTCGGGAGTGATCGAAAAGATCAATACGCTCGGACCCGCCCTCGACCTGATGGTGTTCGGGGAAACTCGGGATGCCGGTTCGACCCTGGCCTGGATCGAGCCGAGGGAGGCGAAGGAGCCGGTCGATCCGGGAAGGGATGCCTCTTCGCAAAAGGCGACCGCCCCGCCCTCGCTCGAGAAGCTGCTCCCGAAGACGGGCCTGAGAGGCACCGACGAGTTCGAGCGGATGAGACGTCGCGGCGGGGTTCTCCGCCAGTGGTCAGAGATGCCAGGGATGGTCGATATCAAGGCGGCTGCGGGGATCGACGATCTCGTCTTCGTGAAAGGGGGCCCTAACATCGTTCTGACCTGGCATGCGGCCCGCAGCAACGGCGAGATGGTCAGCTCTCAGCCTGGGCTGACCTCCCGGAGCGACTACCGGCGCCTGAGCCACTCCTTCTTCATCGAGTGGCCCGACCGCCTCGTCCCATCCCCTCCGCATTCGGGGACACAGTTTCTGCCCCTTCTCCAGCCAACCCCTCGCGCCGCCGACCTGGCCGAGTCGTTCGGCATTGACTTGGCACTGATCGCGACCCCGGAAGGGCGGCTCGCATTCGCGGCCAGTGACCTCTGGTTGCAGTCCCATCGCTACGTGATCGACCGGTTCGATGGTCTGCAAAACGTGGTCGCCGTTGGATCCTGGGGCAAACACTATGTCGTCCTGACCGCCGATGGAAAAGCCCACAGCTGGGCCGAACCCCATGGGTTTTTCGAATCTCCCGAGGATGCGCGAAAACTCGTCCAAGTGGCCGCCGGAGCGCAGCATGTGATCGGTCTCTACGAGGATGGGTCGGTGGTGACCTGGTGCCATCCGAACAGCAGGCATCCTCGGATCGGCCCGCCCATGAGCGTGCCGCAGGATCTCGGTCCGGTCATCCGAGTCCAATCGCCCGGCTTCGCCAACGCCGTTCAGCGTCCGGACGGATCGTGGTTCGCCTGGGGGGACGACGAGGGCCGCGGTTTGAACGACCGGGTGAACTCCATCGGACCGGCCCTCGATCTTGAGACCTACCGGGTCAACACCACCACGGGAGCGAAATTGCTCTGGATCGAGCCGCGACCGTCGGACTCCGGAGCGGAAGAGCGAAGCCGTCTAGAAGAAGCGGGCGCGACGCCCTCGCCCGAAAGGCTGCTCCCGAAGACGGGTCTGAGAGGCACCGACGAGTTCGAGCGGATGAGACGCCGCGGCGGCGTTCTCCGCCGATGGTCCGAGATGCCGGGGATGGTCGAGATCGAGGCGGCTTCGGGAATCGACGACCTCGTCTACGTTGAATCGGCACCCAACATCGCAATGAGCTGGTATGCGGCCCGCCGCAACGGCGAGATGGTCAGCTCGCAGCCTGGACTGGGCTCCCGAAGCGACTATCGGCGCGTGAGCCAATCCTTCATAATCGAGTGGCCGGACCGTCTCGTTCCTTCGTCGCCGCCCTCGGGGAAAGAGCATCGCCCCCTCCTTCAGCCCATCCCCCGCGTCTCCGACCTGACCCAGTCCGACGACGTGGCGCTCTTGGTGACCCCGGAGCGTCGGCTCGGCTTTGGTGCGACCGAATCCCGGGTGAAGTCCCATCGCTACGTTCTCGACCGGCTTGACCGCCTCGAAGACGTGGTCGCCGTGGAATCCTGGATCAGCCAGTTCGCCGTCCTCACCGCCGATGGAAAAGCGAACTGCTGGATCGAGCCGCATGGATTTTTCGATCCCCCCGAGGACGCGCGAAAGCTGGTCCAAATTGCGGTGGGAGCGCACCACGTGATCGGACTCTACGAAGATGGATCGGTGGCGACCTGGTGTCATCCACTCAGTCTGAGACACCCCCGGGTCGCCTCGGCTCTGAGCGTGCCGCCCGACCTCGGTCCAGTCATTCGCGTCAAGTCGTGGGACTTTTCCAACGCCGCGCAGCGACCTGATGGCTCGTGGCTCGCATGGGGGGACGACGAGGGGCGCGGCCTGAACGACCAGGTCAACTCCATCGGGACCGTTCTCGATTTCGAGACCTTCCGTGTGGACCTTTCCACAGGAGCCAAGCTGATCTGGATCGAGCCGACGCGCCTTCCTGACGAGACCGCAGGGCGGGACTTTCCGGCGACGACGGGGGAATAGAGCCGAAGCTCCTCTGTTTCGTCCGTCCCTCCCTGAATTCGCCTCCGGATCTGACCGCAGACAGGATGGCTCGAAAAAATCCTGCTGGCAAAATTTTTCCTCACCTTCCCGCACCGACTGGTAATTCTTCGTGAACCCAGATCGAATCCGGGGGCGAACCGACTTTTCATTCTTCGTGTCCGCCCTCTCTCGCCACACGAAGAAATCCAAATCCCCTATGAGCCGATCCTCCCTCATCGCCATCTCCTCGCTGCTTTCCACTATTGTCCTTCTGTTTGGCGGCGTGAAATCCGCCTTCTCCCAGAATTCACCGCCCCCGCCCATTTTTGTGGGAGGGCCCGGCGCGAACATCGTTGCACCAATCGATGCATTCAGCTCCGATTCCGATACTCCCTCATGCCGTGCCACGGAGTTCGAGCTGGCGGCGAGCGCGACGATCCGCTCGGTCACCTTCGAGGGAACCTACGCAATGGCGCAGACGATTGGCACCGATGTTTTCACCTTGCAGATTTTGAACGACGACAACGTCGACAACGGTGATCTTCCGGGCTCTGCCGCCTCGCCCCCGGTAGCGCTCGAAGTGTTTTCCCGAAGGGACACAGGGATCGACGAGTTCGGACTGGACGTCTATCGCTACGAGGCAAACCTCGTTGCTCCGATAGAGCTCGGTGCTGGCTCGTACTGGCTGAGCATCGCGAACGACACCAGGGACGACGACGACGACGATTGGCGGTGGACGGTTGCAACCAGAGACCTCTCCGATCCGCTGACCGCTCAATCGACGACTTCGCAGTCGGGCCCGTACATCTCGAGCCTGAGGGGAAATCCCGTATTCACGCTCCTGGCGACCGTCTTTGCACCGCCTCCGCCCAGCACCTCGTTTCGCACTCCCGCCCGCACCGTCGTGCAGTGGCCCCGGCCCTTCCCGCTGACCCAGATTGGCAAGAGAAGCCGACCCCAGACCCTCCGAATCTCCAACCGAGGGGGCGCCCCTCTGGGCGGGCTGCGGGTTGTGGCGGCGGGGAAAGCGAGACGCGATTTCCTCTTTTCCCAGCCCGCGCGCAAGAGCCTCGCCCCCGGCGCCTCGACCGCCTTCAAGGTGAGTTTCCGCCCCCGAGCCAAGGGCGTCCGCAAAGCCGCTCTCACCGTGAGAAGCAGCGCACCCGCCGTGAGGGCGGCGCTCTCCGGCAGGGCGGCGGCGAGGTGAGGCACGGCCCCTATTCGACTCCGCACGGCATCATGACAACGCGCATACCCTCGTTTCCTCCACCTCCATTCGCCGCCCGCCAAGGGCGTTCCCTCGTTGTGGAACCGCTCGAGCAATCAACGTGGCCGCCTCCCGCCTCCGGCCTTGCATCGGACGGAAGCGGGAGAGAAGAAAGACAAAAACTCAGTCGGCGAAGCGATCGATACTCCCGATCCCTTCTGGTTTTTTCCCTAACCGCGCTCCTCAGTCCACCAGCGCTATTTGGTCAATCACACTACCTCCAACAGAGCTTTTTGCGGTCTTCTAGCGCCACAAGGGCCGCTGACGGAGACACGGTCGTTACGGGAGAAGTGGATGGCCGATTGAACGTCTACGTCTGGAGCGGCAAATCGTGGACCCTGCAGGCACGCTTGCGCTCTTCGAATTGGGAAGACCAGGATTTCTTTGGACTTTCGGCGGCAATCAACGGAGATGTCATTGTCGTTGGAGCTCCGGGAGAGAGCAGCGCAGCGCGCGGAATCGACGGTGATGGCGATGACAATGGAAGCCACCGCTCCGGGGCAGCTTACATCTTTCAACGCAGTGGGACGACTTGGAGTCAAGCGGCCTACCTGAAGGCCTCGAACTCCGATGCAATGGACTTTTTTGGGGCCAGCGTAGCGGTCGATGGCGACATCGTTGTGGTAGGAGCCCCCAACGAAGACAGCATCTCGAACCAGATTGACGGGAACTCCGGCGACAATAGT
>SLGN01000216.1 GCA_007123695.1 Verrucomicrobiales bacterium | reverse complement strand
GTGGCCGCACCGGCCGCACTGGATCCGCCGGAACCGACTGCCCTCGAAAAAGATCGCGGCAAGGAATCCGCCGAGCAGGAAGATCAGGCATCCCATGCCAGAGTCGTTCTCGCTGGGCCGGGAGAATCGCTTCGAGCTTCCGCACTTCGGGCAGCAAAAATAGTATCCCCGATCCGTATTGGCGTTTGCTTTCATCCTTTGCCGGGGGGGGGGGAGTCGCTGGGTCCGGAGCGCTTTCGGAGTCGAATCGGTGCCGTTCGGCGGGGATCGGTAGGCGGGGGGAGACAGCTTACGCATTCCGGGACGGGACGCAAGGAATCCGGGTTGCAGGGAAGGACGCGGGCCCAAGCGCAGCCCCTCCGCTGGTTCGACTTCGCCGCCGGAATCCGGAGACCTTGACAGGACGGGCAGAAAGCACGATTTTCGTGTTGCATGAAAAACGTGACGATCACCGTGGACGAAGAGGTGCTGAAATGGGCCAAGGTATGGGCGGCCCGGCACGACACCAGCGTCTCCCGTATGCTTGGAGAGGAGCTGCGCAGGAAGATGCTTCTGGAGACGCAGTATGAGCGGGCGAGGCGACGGTTCCAAGCCAGAGCTCCCAGGCCGCTGAAACCAGCGGGTTCAAACTACCCTTCCCGCGACAGCCTCTATGAGCGATAACGTTTTCGTGGATACCAATGTTCTGCTTTACTCTCGGGACTCGTCGGAACCCGAAAAGCAGCCCTTGGCCAGCACGCGGCTCGATGAGCTTTGGGAGGATCGAACCGGCAGGCTCTCTGTCCAGGTTCTCAACGAGTATTTCGTCAACGCCACTCGAAAGCTCGATCCCGGTCTTTCTCCTGAAGAAGCATGGGAAGACATCGAAGCCCTGTCGGCTTGGGAACCTTTGAAGCTCGATATGGCGATTCTCAGCCGGGCCTTCGCGGTGCAGCAACGCTACCGACTCTCGTGGTGGGACTCCCTGATCGTCGCTGCCGCCGAAGCGTCCGGGTGCTCGCGAATCCTCAGCGAGGACCTTTCGGACGGAGCCAGCTATTTCGGCATCGTCGTGGAGAATCCCTTCCGAGGAATGCGACCGAACCCATAAGTCGGCAAAGTCACTTCGCCGCAAAGGCCGCCAGCTCCTTGCCGTCGGCGCCGTTCCAGACGCGCAGGGTGCTGTCCTCGCCGCCGCCGACGAGGGTCGCTCCGTTGGCGGTGCTGGCGGCGGCCTGCATGAAGTCGGGCAGTCCGGCGATGGTGCGCACCTCGCCGCCCTCGTCGTTGACGATGCGGACGCGGTTGTCGCCGGCGGAGGTGACGATCTGGTTGGTCGCGCCGATGAACTGCAGGGAGGTGACCTCCTTGCTCCAGCCCTCGATCTTCTTCTTCCGCTCGCCGAGGATCATGTCCCAGGACAGGACGACGCCGTCGGCTCCGGCGGTGGCGAGGACGCGGCCGTCGGCGCGGAAGGCGACGCCCATGACGTAGTGGGTGTGGCCCTCGAGCAGGTTGACCTGCTCGCCTCCGGCGATCTCGGTGACGCGGGCGATCTTGTCGGCGGCGCCGGAGGCGAGGCGGGCGCCGTCGGGGGAGAAGGCGAGGGACATGACGATGTCGTCGTGGCGGTCCTTCCAGGCGGCTGTCACCTCGCCGGTGGCGGCATCGAAGAGGGTCAGGTCTCCGGATCGAGAGGGTTCGCCCCCGCCGGCGGCGAGGAGCTTGCCATCGGGGCTGAAGGCGAGGGCGTTGACGCGGTCGGCAAAGGGCGAGGACGCCCCGGCCCCGCCGAGGGTGCGCTCGAGGACCCAGCGGAGGGGCGCGCCGACGACGCGGGCCTTGCCCTCGGCGTCGGTCGCGGCGAAGGAGCCATCCTCGCGTGCGACGAGGGTGGTGTTCGGTTCGGCGGGGCCGGCTTCGTCCTCGAGGGCGAGGCCGGTGGCGACGGCCCAGAGGGTGAGGCGTCCGTCGTCGAAGAGGGCGGCGGCGCGCTGGGCGTCGGGGGAGAGAGCCACGGCGAGGGGTCGGGCGGTCGGCTTGGCGAGGGATTCCTTGGCGGCGGCGAGGGCTGCGGCGGCCTTTTCCTGCGACTGCTTGGCGGCCTCGGCGGCGGCGTTGGCGGCGGCGAGGAGCTCGGCGTTCTTCGTCTTGGTTTCGGTGATGCGCTGCACCTCGGCCTCGGCGTCCTTGATGTTGCTCTCGGTCGCGGAGACGGCGGCGAGGGCCGAGGTCTCCTTCATCGCGAAGGGGGCCAGCTTCTCCTGGGCGTCCTTGAGCTCCTTCTCGAGGGCGGCGTCGGGCTTGCCCTCGGGGGCGGCCTGGATCTTGGCGAGGACTTGGTCAACGAGCTCCTGGGCCTTGGCCTTCTCCTCCTGCGCGGGCTTGACGGCCTGCTGCTTTTCGGGCAGCGCCTTCTGCATCGCGACGATGGCGTCCTGGGCCTTCTTGAGAAGTTCGTCGAGGGCTTTTTCCTGCGCCTCGATGCGGGCGATCTCGGATTTTTGGAAGGCTTGCTCGAGGGTCTCGCGGGCGACGGTCCACTCGTGGGCGGCTATTTCCCGGACGAGGGCTTCGCTGCCGCGCAGCTCGGCGAGGGGGGCGGCGGAGGCGGCGTCCCAGAGGCGCACGGAGCCGTCGCTGCACCCTGTCGCGATCACCTTTCCGTCGGCGGAGAGACGGTGGTCGAGGACGGCGACCTTGGCGGTCTCGGCGATCTTCTTGAGAAGGGCCTCGTCGGCGGGCGCGGGGGCCGGCAGGGCGGGCGCGTCGGCGGAGAGGGTCTCGCGCTTCCAGAGCTTCACCTCGCGGTAGCTGCCGCTGGCGAGGCGGGTGCCGTCGGGGCTGAAGGCGAGGGACTGGACCATGGCGCGGTGCGCCCCGCCGCCGCTCTCGGCGGGGTCGGCGATCTCGGCGAGGAACTGCCGCGTGGCGAGGTCGTAGAGGAAGAGGCGGTGGCCGCGGCCGCAGACGGCGTAGCGTCCGTCCTGGGAAAGGGCGACGCTGTAGATCGGATCGATGCCCGGAGCGAGGGCCTTGAAGGCGACCTCGCGCTCGGCCTTGGCCCCGGCCTTGGCCCCCTGGTCGATCCAGGTCTTGAGCACGGCGATCTCGGCCTCGGTCAGCTTGACCGCGCCGGACTTGTTGTTCGGCGGGGGCATCTCGATGTTGGGCGAATGGACCGAGGCCTCGACGAGGAGGCTCTCGCCGCTCTTGCCCGGGACGATGGAGGGGCCGGAGTCGCCGCCCTTCACCATCAGCTCGGGCGTCTCCATGTTGAGCCCGGCCTTGGCGGTGGTCTTGTTGTGGCAGGCGAGGCAGTTGGCCTTGAGGAAGGGGTAGACGTCGGCGTAGAACTCGGGCTGCTCGAGAGCGAGGGCCAGTCCGGGAGCCGCGGCGAGGGCGAGGAGGCCGCCCTGACAAAGCCGCAATGCCTTGCCCGTTTTGGAGAGTCGGGCGCTCATTTCTGGGCGGTGGTGGCGGCGGCGGGCTCGGCCTCGGCGGCGGCCTTGGCCTTGACGGAGACGCGGATGGGGGCGGAGACGTAGATGTCGACGATGTCCTTGGGCGCGGCGGCATCGGCGGCGGCCTTCATTTTCTCGGTCGCCTTGGCCATCATCGCCTCGGCCTCCTTCTGCCTGGCTTCGGCGGCCTTGGCGGCGCTGACCATCTCGGGCTTCTTCTCCTCGGGCGCGTTGGCGGCGTCGCCGGCGAGCTTCTTGGCCTCCTCGGCGATGCGGGCGGCCTCGGCCTCGGCCTTCTTCTTGGCCTCCTCGGCGGCCTTCACGGCCTCGGGGTTGTAGGAATACTTGGCCACGGCGCTGCCGTAGAAGGCGATGGTGTAGTCGCCCGGCGCGGTCTTGAGGGCGGCGAGATCGAGGACGGCCTCGGTCTCGGTCGTCTTCACGTGCAGCTCGAATTCCTTCATCCCGTCGAATCCGACGCCGTAGGCCTTGAGCTTCATGGAGGTGCCGGAAAACTCGCCGCGCCATTCGGCCTTGAGGGGGATCTTGAGCGTGGCGCCCTCCTCGGCCTCGTAGACCTTGTCCTCGGCGGCGGTGAGGGAGAGGGGCGAAGGCTCGGCGTCGGTGACGGAAACGGGCACGTCGGCGAAGAGGCGCGGGCTGGGGATTTCCTGCTTGGCGTCCTTCACCGGCCAGGCCATCGAGGCGACGCGGCAGGGGCGGGAGATTTCCTGCCCGTCGATGGTGGCATGGCCGGTGATGGTGGCGAGGGAATGGCCGGCCTTGGCGTCGGAGGCGGCGCTGATGACGAGGTGGCCGACCGACTTGCCGGCGGGGATCCTGAGGCCGCTCGCGGTGACGCCCTCGGGGAGGCCCTCCATCTTCAGCTCGATCTCGCCGTCGAAGCCGTCGCGGCGCACCGCGAGCACCTCGAAGACCATGGCCCCGCCGGCGCGTAGGGAGATGGGCTTGGAGAAGGCGGCGCGGTCGCCGTTGCGCAGGGTCATATGCACGGCCCAGGCCGCGAGGGCGAAGTCGGGCTGCGCCTCGCGCACGAGGAGGCGGTAGACGTTCTGCGGATCGTTGCGGGTGCCGCCGAAGAGATCGCGCACGGAGAGGCGGTGGAGGCCGTCCTCCTTGATCTCGACCTTGCCGAGGACGTCGGGCGAGCCGACGTCGTAGGGCGGGCCGTCGTAGGAGTAGCCGTTGCTGGAGACCTTGACGGGGCTGGGGATGTCGTAGAGCTCGGCGACGTCGGTGAGGACTTCCGCCTCGCCGTTCTTCGCGACGTGCTGGACGAGGACGAAGGGGTCGGTGGGGCGACCGAGCCGCTCCGAGGCGACCTCGACCCACCAGACCTCGCCTTTCTTCGCCTCGAACTCGTAGCTGTCGACGTCGGCGGCGGGATAGAAGCTGCCGGCGATGTCGAGGGGCAGGGTGACTTTCTGGGCCTCGCCGGGGGCGTTGTTCGGTTCGGTTTCGCTAGCGGGGGCCTCGGGCGCGAGTCCGACGGGCGGCCAGGAGACGGCGCTGACGCGCGAGGTCGAAGGCTGCTGCGGGGCGGGGTCCTCGCCCTCGAGCTCGCGCAGGGCGAGCCGGTAGAAGTGGCGCTCGCCGCCCTGGTAGGTGAGGTCGTTGACCTTCACCAGATAGGTGCCGTCGGCGGGCGGAGTGAAGTCGATGACGCCGCCGGTGCGGTTGACGAGGAGGTCGGCGCCCTTCTCGTCGGCGATGATGACGACGGGGACGAGCCGCGAGTCGATCCCGGCGGCGGCGCAGTCGACCGCGACGCGCTGCCCGGCCTTGCCCTCGAAGGCGTAGAAGTCGACGGCGCGCTTCGTCATGGTGGCGTTGCAGATTGTGTTGGGCGGCAGCTTCAGGGCGGTCTCGACGCTGTTGTTGGGCTCGGCGCGGGTGATCTCTTCGAGCTCGCCCACGGAGAAGGCGCGGGCCGAGGAGATGCCGAGGCGGGAGAGGACGCGCGCCTCGTGCACGCCCACGGGGGCGTCGGGGGCGATGGTGACGAGGAACTTGCCCTCGACCGACCCGCCCTCGGGCC
>SLGN01000177.1 GCA_007123695.1 Verrucomicrobiales bacterium | reverse complement strand
CGCCCTTCGTCGCCGGACGTACACGCACGAAGGGCGGCCCCGTGGGGCCGCCCTTCGAGCGTGTGGCGTGCTGGACGTCCTAGAAGTCCATGCCGCCCATGCCGCCCATGCCGTGGTCGTGACCACCGGCACCGGCACCGCCGGCGTCTTCCTCCGGCTTGTCGACGATGAGCGTCTCGGTCGTGAGCAGGAGACCGGCGATCGACGCGGCGTTCTGCAGCGCCGAGCGGGTCACCTTCGCCGGGTCGATGATCCCGGTCTTCGTCAGGTTGCCGTACTCGCCATTCAGCGCGTTCAGGCCTTCGCCGGGCTGCATGCCGCGGACCTTCTCGACCACGACGCTGCCCTCGTAGCCAGCGTTGTGGGCGATCCAGTACAGCGGGGACGACAGCGCCGCGAGCACGATGTTCGCGCCGGTGGCCTGGTCGCCCTCGAGGTCGAGCTTGTCGAGCGCAGCGGCTGCGTGCAGCAGCGAGGTGCCACCGCCGGCGACGATGCCCTCTTCGACCGCCGCGCGGGTGGCCGACAGGGCGTCCTCGATGCGGTGCTTCTTCTCCTTCAGCTCGGTCTCGGTGGCGGCGCCGACCTTGACGACCGCGACACCGCCCGACAGCTTCGCGAGGCGCTCCTGGAGCTTCTCGCGGTCCCAGTCGGAGTCGGTGTTGTCGATCTCGCCCTTGATCTGGGCGATACGGCCCTTGATGTCCTCGTCCGAGCCGGCGCCCTCCACGATCGTGGTCTCGTCCTTGGTGATCGTGAACTTGCGGGCCTTGCCGAGCAGGTCGAGCGTCGCGTTCTCCAGCTTGAGGCCGACCTCCTCGGAGATGACCTGGCCGCCGGTCAGGATCGCGATGTCCTGCAGCATCGCCTTGCGCCGGTCACCGAAGCCGGGCGCCTTCACGGCAGCCGACTGGAAGGTGCCGCGGATCTTGTTCACCACGAGGGTGGCGAGGGCCTCGCCCTCGACGTCCTCGGCGATGATGAGGAGAGGACGTCCGCTCTGGGCGACCTTCTCAAGCAGAGGGAGCATGTCCTTGAGGTTGGAGACCTTCTTCTCGTGGATGAGGATGAGGGCGTTCTCCAGATCGGTCACCATGTTCTCGGTGTCGGTCACCATGTAGGGCGAGAGGTAGCCCTTGTCGAACTGCATCCCCTCGACGACGTCGAGGGTGGTGTCGATACCCTTGGCCTCTTCGACGGTGATGGTGCCGTCCTTGCCGACCTTGTCCATCGCGTCGGCGATGATGTTGCCGATCTCGGTGTCCCAGTTCGCGGAGACAGTCGCGACCTGCGCGATCTCCTTGGTGTCGGTGACTTCGGTCGAGATGGACTTGAGCTGCTCGACGAGGGCGTTGGACGCCTTGAGGATGCCGCGCTGCAGGCTGATGGGGTTCGCTCCGGCGGTGACGTTGCGGAGGCCCTCGCTGAAGATCGACTCGGCGAGCACGGTGGCGGTGGTGGTGCCGTCGCCGGCGATGTCGGAGGTCTTGGAGGAGACTTCCTTGATGAGCTGGGCGCCCATGTTTTCGTAAGGGTCGAAGAGCTCGATCTCCTTGGCGACGGTGACGCCGTCCTTGGTGATGGTGGGGCTGCCGAACTTCTTGTCGAGGATGACGTTGCGGCCGGACGGGCCAAGCGTCGCCTTGACGGCGCGGGCGAGCTTCCTCACGCCGGCGAGGAGGGCGTGACGGGCTTCTTCATCGAAGGTAAGTTGTTTTGCCATGTTGTTCTATGGTTGGGATGGGTTTGTTTGGTGATTGGTTGCGGGGCGGAGCCCCGTTGCCTGCTAAGGGTCTCAGGAAAGGATGCCGAGGATGTCGCTCTCGTTGACGATGACGCACTCTTCGCCGTTGATCTTGACTTCGGTGCCGCCGTATTTCGAGATGAGCACCTTGTCGCCGACCTTGACGGAGAACTCGATGATCTCGCCTTCGTCGTTCTTGCCGTTGCCCAGCGCGAGGACTTCGGCCTCCTGGGGCTTCTCCTTCGCGGTGTCGGGAAGGAAGATGCCGCCTTCGGACTTCTGTTCGGCGGGCTCGATGCGCTTCACGAGAACGCGGGTACCAAGCGGGGTGATGTTGGATGCCATGGTTGGGTTTGTTTGGGTTATGGTTTTGGTTTGGGTTAGAGAAAGGGATCGGGAAATGGCAGGGGGTCAGGACTTGTCGTCGCGGACTTCCTCGAATTCGGCATCGACGACATCTCCTTTGGCCTCCTTGGGCTCGGGAGATTCGCCCTCCGCGCCTGCGCCCGCCCCTTCGGCGGCCTGGGCGGCGGCAGCAAGCTCGGTGAACTTGGCCTGGAGAGCGTCGGTGGCGGTGCGGATGCGGTCGGTGTCGTCGGATTTGAGGGCTTCCTCCAACTCGGTCGCAGCCGATTCGATTTCCGCCTTGGCTTCTGCGGGGAGCTGGCCCTCCAGTTCGCCGAGCTGCTTGCGCACGGTGTAGACGGCGTTGTCGGCGAGGTTGCGGACCTCGATGCCTTCGAGGCGCTTCTTGTCCGCGTCGGCGAACTGCTCGGCCTCGCGCTTGGCCTTCTCGATTTCGTCGGGACTCAGACCGCTGGAGCCCTCGATGGAGATGTTCTGCTCCTTGCCGGTGCCCTTGTCCTTGGCCGAGACCTTGAGGATGCCGTTGCGGTCGATGTCGAAGGTCACTTCGACCTGGGGAACGCCGCGGGGTGCGGGGGAAATTCCGTCGAGCCGGAAGTTGCCGAGCACCTTGTTGTCGGAGACAAGCTTGCGCTCGCCCTGGCAGACGACGATGTCCACGCTGGGTTGGTTGTCGGCGGCGGTGGAGAAGACTTGCGACTTCTTCGCCGGGATGGTGGTGTTCCGCTCGATCATCGGCGTGGCGATGCCGCCCATCGTCTCGATCGAAAGGGTCAGCGGAGTGACGTCGAGCAGGACGACGTCGCCGAGCGAGGGATCCTTCGAAAGCACCCCGCCCTGGATGGCGGCGCCCACGGCGACCACCTCGTCGGGGTTGACGCCCTGGTGGGGGTCCTTGCCCGCGAGCGCCTTGGCGGTCTCGACCACTTTGGGCATGCGGGTCATGCCGCCGACGAGCACCAGCTCGTCGATGTCGCCGACGGAAACGCCGGATTCCTTGAGACAGTCGCGGACCGGTCCCTTGGTGCGCTCGAAAAGAGAGTCGGTCATCTGCTCCAAGGCGGAGCGGCTGAGGCTCTTCTGGATGTGCTTCGGTCCGGTCTGGTCGGCGGTGATGAAGGGCAGATTGATCTCGTAGGACTGCGACGAAGACAGCGCGATCTTGGCTTTCTCGGCCTCCTCCTTGATCCGCTGAAGGGCGTCGGGCTGGCCGTTGAGGTCGATTCCGTTGTCCGACTTGAACCCTTCCACGATCCACTTAATGATCGCGGAGTCCCAGTCGTCACCGCCGAGGCGGGTGTCGCCGTCGGTGGCGAGCACTTCGAAGAAGCCCTCGTCGATCTCGAGAACGGAGATGTCGAAGGTGCCGCCGCCGAGGTCGTAGACGGCGATTTTTTCCTCGCCCTTCTTGTCGAGTCCATAGGCGAGAGCCGCCGCAGTGGGCTCGTTCACGATGCGCTTCACGTCGAGCCCGGCGATCTCGCCCGCGGCCTTGGTGGCGTTTCGCTGGGAATCGTTGAAGTAGGCCGGAACGGTGATGACCGCCTCGGTGATGGTCTCGCCAAGGCGGGACTCGGCATCGGCCTTAAGCTTGGAGAGAACCATCGCGGAAATCTCCTGAGGGCTGTAGGTCTTGATTTCTCCACCGACCTCGACCTGGATGTGCGCGTCGCCGTTCGCCGCTTCCACAATCTTGTAGGGGGTGTTCTTCTCGGATTCGGAAAGCTCGCCGTACTTGCGCCCGATGAGACGCTTTGCGGAGAAGATCGTGTTTTTCGGATTGGTGATCGCTTGGCGCTTCGCCGCCTGCCCAACAAGGCGCTCTCCATCCTTGGTGAAGGCAACCACGGACGGAGTGGTGCGCGCTCCTTCGGCATTCTCAAGCACGGCAGGCTGCCCGGCCTCCATGACCGCCATGCAGGAGTTCGTCGTGCCTAGGTCGATCCCTAAAATTTTGCTCATATCTGGTGCGTTCCCGAAAACGGGAAGGATTGATGGGGGTTTGTCTTCAGTGTCTTCCAACTCATCCGCAAACGCCATGCCAAAAGCCCTAAAACCTTCACAAAGCGTTTATTACAAATGACCTATGGAATTTCTGAACCTTTTCAATCATCAACCAACCCAGCAGAAAAGCGCCGATTTGGCGCCATTTTGAGCCGCCTTAGCGTCATTTTGGCGCAGCGCGGTTCTGCCGACTATCTGCGGTTCCGACGCATCACCTGGACCCGCAAGTCGCGCAGAGAACGGAGGTCGCCAAAGTCCGCTCCTTTCATTCGCCGCGCACCGTTTGTCCGCTTCGGCCCCGCGCGACCCTCGGCCTTGAGCCGCTCGAAGACCCCGTCCACGAACCCGGTCGACCCGATCACCGCTCCGTCGCTGAAGTAGCGAATCTTCTGTCGCAACGCTTGCGCCAAAGGCATTGCACCGCCCGTCTCCTCGACTTGGTCGCATTCCTCCGCCGCAATTCCTGCACGCCCGCCTTCCCCCGTCACCTCGTCGGGTTTCTGCTCCCGACCGTCTGAATACAGCAAGAGCCGATAGCGCCGCTGCACCTCGGTCCAATCGGGTAGGTCTTCTCGATCCGCCGCTTCCATCGTTCCCGGTTCCGCTCCCTTGTAGACGCCGGGATGCTCCAGCCCCTCCCTCGTGATCGACCCCAGTCCTTTCCGCGCCGCCTTCGCCCCCTTGCCCGCGCCGCAGGCCTCTCCATAGCCGCTCCAGCGATAGTCCTCCGGACGTTCCACCAGACCCGCCCGCACCGGATTGAGGTCGATGTAGGCCGCCACCGTCCGCAGCGTCTCCTCCCCGCCCTCCAGCAGCACGCTCTTGAAGCGTGCCTCCCACAAGGTGCCCACCCGCCGGGTCCGACGGTTGTAGAACACCGAGACCCGTTGTTTCAGCTCCTTCAAAAATACCGACAAATCGAAGCGCCTGCGTTCGTAGCGTTCCAGAATGCGCCGTTCCCACCCGAGATTCCCCGAGCGCCGCGCCGCCGCCAGCTCCTTCGCCACCTGCTCCACGACCACCTCGTCATAGAGCAGCGGCAGCAGCTTCAGCAGCGTCTCCGCATCCAGCTTCGGCATCGCCTCCTTGTCCGGCACTTCCAGCAGCAGATGGAAGTGGTTGCCCATCAGGCAATAGGTCGCCACCTTCACCCCGAGGAAGCGCTCCAGCTTGCGCAGGATCGACCGGAACACCTCCTTTTCCGCAGCATGGAAGACAATGCGTCGGTCGACGACGCGTGAAATGCAATGGTAATAGACCCGCCCCGAACCCGGGGCACCAAGGATGCGGCGTGATTTCATGACAGAGACAGCAAATACTACCCCATACTACCACCCCGTCCCAAACATAGCAAATAATTAGGTTGGTTGTTTGTAATTTTGTTGAGGGGCTG
>SLGN01000416.1 GCA_007123695.1 Verrucomicrobiales bacterium | reverse complement strand
GCTCTCCGTCAGCGTGAGCTGCTGGATCACCACGACCACGGCGGCCGCGATGAAGGCCCCCCCGAGAGCGATCCCCTCAAAGATTCCGAACATCGCGAGATCTCCTCCATGCAGCCCCATGAGAAGAGCGATCCCGCAGATTGCCGCGAAAATCCCAACGATATTGCGGAAACCCAGCGGCTCGTCGAGAACGAAAACCGCGAAAACACCGGCCCAGATTACCCACGTGTTGCCGATCAGAGTCGCCTTGCCCGCCCCTAGCTCAGGCAGGGTACGGTAGTAGGCAGCGGTGCCGAGAGCCCCGAGAATGCCGCGCACCACCAGCATGCGCGAGAAAAAAGCCCTGCGGAAGCTGACCGAGCCCCTTGGCACGTAGACCGCCGCGACGACGAGCATGCCGACGGCGGCCCGGAAAAACAAAGCGAGCCAGGGGCTGACTCCGCGCGTCACCCCGAGATGCTTGATCAGCAGCGCCATCGCCGTAAAGCCCACCAGCGACGTCGTCATCCAAAGCGCTCCACGACGGGGATCGTGGAGAGGCGCGGAGAGAGGCTGGGCGGTGCGGCTCAAAGAGGCTGCGGAGAGGGAAGACCGTCAGACTATCGCCGATGCCCCCCGGAGCGCAAGCTCCCGCCCCCGGGCAATCGTTCGCGCGCCCCGGCCATCACGACTCTCCTGCGGCCAAATCGAGGAAGACGACGGCGGAAGGGTTGCCAACCGGCTCGTAGTGGCCGGTGAACTCCAGCCCTCCCGATTCCGCATCGACCCGGAAGACCGCAAGGTGGTCCGCGCGTTGGTTGCACACGTAGAGGAAGCGCCCCGTCGGATCGAACTGGAAGCTACGCGGATAGTTGCCCCGCGTCCACTCTTCGCCGAGATAGGAGAGCATGCCGTCCTCGCCCACGGAAAAAATCGCGATGCTGTCATGAAGTCGGTTGCCGGCATACACGAAACGACCGTCAGCGGAAACGTGAATTCCCGAGCAGAAATTGCTACCCGCGTAGCCCGGCGGCAACGACGAGAGGCTCTGCCGCTCGGAGAGGCACCCGCTTTCAGAATCCCAATCGAAAAGCACCACCGTCGATCCCTCCTCCTGGATCGAATAGAGCCACCGTCCATTCGGATGGAACGAAAAATGCCGCGGACCGTCGCCGGGCGGCAGCGCCACCTCGTGAGTCCCGCCGGGGGAAAGAACGCCCCTTTCCGAATCGAAATTCCACACGAAAATCCGATCGAGCCCCAGATCGACATGAAGAACGAAACGCCCCGAAGGATCCGCTTCGATCATGTGCGCGTGGGTACGGTCGTGACCGCTGAAAGCGAAACTCCCCGGCGCGGCGCTCGTGGCCACCGTCGGTCCCAGCTCGCCCTCGTCCACCTTCACGTCGGAGGCTTCGCCGAGAGTTCCGTCGGGCAGGATGGGAAGCACCGCGACGGAACCTCCGAAATAATTTGCCACGAGCAGGAATCGGCCCGTCGGATGGATCGACACATAGGTGGGTCCAGCTCCGCCCGAAGGCACCGTGTTGAGCAGCTCGAGCCGCCCGTTGCTTCGATCGATGGCGAAGGAACTCACGCTGCCCTCTCCCGAGTCCCCGATCCGGTCCGTCTCGTTCGCGGAGTACAGCCGATCGCCGCTGGAGTTCACGGCTAGGCTGCTCGGGCTCGTGCCCATCTCGAACACCCCGTCGGGGGCCGGAACGCCGCTTTCGCGGTCGATGCGGAACACATGGATGCCGCGTCCGTTCCCCGGCGGCAGATCGACTTGGGTCGGAGGCATGTCCTCAAGCGGCGAACTGAAAGTTCCAACGTAGGCCATCAAAGGACCCGTTCCCGATCCCCCGGCACTGACCCGCTTCGGAAACGCAAGACGAGCCGCCGAAAAGGCAGCGGAAAACTTGAGAACGGAGCGTCGAGGAAAGCATGCAGGATTCATGGAGGAATGAAGGAGTCGGGGCGCTATCGATGGGGCTTGGAATGTGGGTTTCCTTCCCCTCCCCGGCAAGCACTGAAATTGGGCAGGGTCCCTATGATCCTTTTGAAAAACCCCGAAACGAAAAATCCTCGATGGTTTGGAGCATTGACGGAACTACTCGTAGACGCGGCCGAGCAGATCTACAGACCGATGAGACGGTCTGCCCTCACCCCCGGCCCCTTTGCCTCCGGCTATCTCCGCTGCGCTCCGGTTCCCAGAGGTAGAGGGGAGTTCGGAATCTTCGCTCCCTTCTCCCCTTGGGAGAAGGGTTGGGGATGAGGGTTGATTTGATGCGACGAGGTCAATCGTCGCAGTCAAATCAATCAACTCCCCGAGGCGGTGCTTATCCAACGCAGGTCTGGCATAATCCTTCGGCAAAACGCCCTTGAGTCTTGGGTTGTCGCGCCCGATGGCGACCATGGCGTCGTCCACGGTCTTGCCGATGGTGGGCTGCTTGGCGCTGGCCTGAAGGTGGGACCAGCGGGCCTCGGCGGGCACCCAGAAGACGTTCTCGGCCTTGTGGCATTCCTCGCGGACGATGAAGGGCTGGGGAGACGCCGTCGTCATCGGACGGCTTCGATGGGGGCCGGGAGCCCTGCCGCGATTCTGTGTGCCAACTCCTCGAAGTCCTTTTCGCAAGCCTTGACCGCGTAGGTGTGCGCGCCGATCGCGCCGTCGGCGGATTTCAGGTGGAAAATCGGCTTTCTGGCCTCCATGGCCATGGGCATGAGGCTGCGGTAGTGCTTCAGCAGCCCGAGGCAGTTGGGGTCGCTCTCGGGCGATCCCGCGCCGTCGGCGGGCAGGCCCGCTTGAGATTGTAGAACCGCAGCGCGGCAAGCTGCTCCTCGATGGAGCGGTGGTTGTCGGCGATGATCTCCGCCGCCACGGCGTGGGGACGGTAGCTTTGGCGGAACGTCTCCTGATCGAGGCGGTCGAGCGAGCCTTCCGGGCAGGGGGTGGCGTCGAAGGTGGGGAAGCGGGACGAGCGGCGCTCGATGAGGACGCGCTCCTCGGCCTCGGTGGCGTAGTCCTTTCTCGGGCCGACGCGAATGCAGACGCGGCCCCGGTAGCGGACGGGCGGCAGGTCGTGGGGGCGGACCTCCACCACGATCACATCGCCTCCGCCGGCGGGGTGCGGGTGGGCGGCCACGCTCGTCACGGGCAGGGGCATCACCTGCCCGTCCGAGCGGTAGGAGGCGAATTGCTGGAGGAGGTCATCCGTGGCTTGCAGGCGGAATGCCGGATCCTTCTCGTCCACGCCGATGAGCAGATAGCCCGGTAGGCCATTCCCGGCCATGTCGTTGGAAAACGAGCAGATCGCCTCGCGGAACTTGCCCACATCCCCGGTGGACCGGGTCTTCTCGACACGGTCGGGCTCGGTGCTGGCGATCAGCGTCTGGAGTTCCTGCGGAGCCATGGGGAGCGCCTCGCCGAAGCGTCGGCGAGCGGTAGGAAGCATACGCTGGAAAATCACCTTTGACAGCCGCATTCGCTTGAGTCCAACAGGTCTTCGCGAATCGGTTCGCTACCGAAAGGGGGAGGCCTCAGGACCAAGCCGAATCCAGCTTGCTCGGGCTAGGGACCGTCCAAAGAGGACAAGGGAATCACGGCAAGTTCGGCGCTGTTGTTGTTCCAGAGCTCGCGTCCCTCCCCCACCCTGCCGACGTTGCCTCCGTTGTTCGAGTAGCCGACGTAGAGTTGGCCGTCGTGCTCGATGGCGTAGGGGTAGGAAAGCGAGGCCCGCTCGTGGCTCTCGCCGGGACCTTCGGGGAACTCGGCGTGGCGGATGACGAAGACTTTGCTGAAAACGGTCTCGCCGGGTTCGGAGACGGCGATGGTCAGGGGGGCCCGACGCTTGCCTCCGTCGGCGCTGCTGCTGCACACGAGGTAGCGGCGACCGTCGCTCAGCATCCCGGCGTAGGGTTTGCTGGTGACCATGGGCAGGTTGCTCGGGCGCATCGTCGTCCAGGTGCGCCCGTAGTCGGCGCTCTCGGCGACGAGGGCACGCGACTCGCCACCGTAGCGGCTGATGCTGGTGACGCTGGCGCCATCGACGATCACGGTGGACTCGCCCCACATCTGGATGCCGGGGGCCGGCGGGATGACGACGAGCTCCCACTTCAGGAAATCCTCGCCGTCGCTGATGGCCACGGCGGCGGGATGGGTGCCCCGCCCGTCGTAGACGCCAGCGGCGATGCCGGCCATGATCCAGTTGCCGTCGTCCATGCGGATCGGCTCCTGCATCGGCCAGAAGCCGCCCTCGATCACCGTGCCGAGAGGCTCGAAGCCGCCGCCACCGCCATTGTCTCCATTGCCGTCTTCGTCGAGCCGGTAGGCGCGGGTGTGGATGCCCTGCATCGTACCGGTGTAGGCGCCGTGGAAGGCCCACAAAACGCCACCGTGACTGAGGAAGACGCCGTGGCTGACCCCGAGGTTGGGCTCGCCCGCGTCGATCGTTTGGACCTCGCTCCAAGTATGGCCCTCGTCCTCGCTGACGGCGTAGCGGGCCTCCTCGGTGTCGGTATTCTCCCCGCCCTGGTTGTGGCCGAAGCTGGCGTAGAGCTTGCCGCGGTGGAAGGCGAGGCCGAGTCCGTGGAGGAAGCGATAGCCGTCGCGCTCGAACTCGTAGGGCTTGATCACCGAGAAGCGCGCGCCCTCCGCCACCGGCAGCTCGGCGGCGCGGGGGAGACTCCGGCTCTCGTCCCAGAGGCGCGGGATCTCGGGGAGGCGGGCGCTGACCTGGATCGCCTTGTCGCGGTTGTGGTCGAAGGCGAAGTGCAGCCAGCGGCGGTCCTCGCTGACGAATCCGTCGGGGTAGTTGAAGCGGCCCTCGAGGTCGCCGCGCAGGACGCGCTGGTAGGGCCAGGTGCGCATCCCGTCGAAGCTGATCCAGAGCGCCAGCGGGCTGCGGGCCGCCGGGTTGGGGTTGTGAAGCAGGGCGACGCTGTCGCCGCCGAGCCCGTAAAGGCTCGCCTTGGAGCCAGGATTGGGAATCGCGGTGGGCGTGGCACGCTCGGGCCAGGTACGCCCACCGTCGTTCGATTCCGCATAGTGGAGGACGCCGCCGAGGCGGTCGGCGCGGATCAGCATCGCGATGCGGCCGTCGAGCAGCTCGACGACGTTGTTCTCCGCCCAGCCGCGGTAGTCGGGATCGTCGGAGAGGCGGATCTCGCCGTGCTCGCTCCAGGTCTCTCCGCCGTCCTCGCTGATGAGGACCCCGTTCACCGGGTCATGGCGCGGCGCGCTGGCGTAGTGCTGGAAGGGCAGCATCAGCCGCCCGTCGCGAGCCACGAGCAGGTTGCGGACGAAGGTGCGGTCGTGCAGACGCCCCGGCACGGGCTGCGGCTCGCCCCAGCTGTGGCAAGAGTCCTCGCTGATGGCCATCCAGCTTTTCCAACCGCCGAAGGTACCGTCGTGGGTGGAGAAAAAGAGGGTGCAGCGTCCGCCGTGGACCATCAGCTCGGTGGGGACGAGGGCGACGGTGTCACCTTCCTTCGGAAAGCCGAAGTCGAGCCGCTCGAGAGCGCTCCAGGTCTCG
>SLGN01000418.1 GCA_007123695.1 Verrucomicrobiales bacterium | reverse complement strand
CCCCTCGTCCGGGTCGGCAACCTGGCCTACCTGTCCGGCCATGGCCCCTGTCTCGACGGCGAAACATACGAGACCGGACGCGTCGGCGCCGACCTCACCCTCGAGCAGGGCCAGGAATCCGCCCGCAAAGTCGGCCTTTCCCTGCTCGCGACGATGCGCCGGGAACTCGGCTCCCTCGACCGCGTCGGCCGCGTCGTCAAAACTCTCGCCTTGGTCAACAGCACCGACGACTTCGTCCAGCAGCCCCAAGTGATCAACGGCTTTTCCGAACTCTTCGCCGAGGTCTTCGGTCCCGACGCCGGGATCGGCGCCCGCAGCGCGCTGGCCACCAACACGCTTCCCGGCAACATTCCCGTCGAGATCGAAATCATCGTCGAACTGAAGGACTGATACCCCATGACCGAGATCGGAAACCTGGACTCCGCCCCCTCGCCGGCCCTGCTCTTCGACGCCGACGCCATCGGGCGCAACCTCGAGCTGATGCTCCGCATCGTCGGAGGCGACCCCTCCAAACTCCGCCCCCACATCAAGACGCACAAGTGCCGGGAAATCCTCGAGCTGCAGCGAGGGCTCGGCATCGTCCAAGTCAAGGCCGCGACCATCGCCGAAGCCGAGCTTTCCGCCATCGCGGGCATGACCGACGTGCTCGTCTCCTATCCCCTCGTCGGACCCAACGTCGAGCGGCTTTTTGCCCTTGCCGACGCCTACCCCGAGGTGCGCTTCTCCGCACTCGTCGATTGCGAGGAGGCCCTCGACGCCTTCGTGCGCCCGGACCGCGAACCCGTCGATCTTTTTCTCGATCTCGACTGCGGCATGCACCGCACCGGGATCTCCCCGGGGCCCCGGGCCGTCGCGCTCGCCCGGGCCATCGTGCTGAACCCAGGCCTCCGCTTTGCCGGTGTCCATGCCTACGACGGGCACATCCACACTGCGCCCGAGGACGCCCGCCGCGCCGAATTCGAAGCCGCCATGGCCCTCGTCGATGAAACGGTCGCAGCCATCGAATCCGAAGTCGGCGTGGTTCCCCTCCTCGTCGCCGGCGGATCGCCCACCTTCGCCCTGCATGCCGAGCGCGTCGCCTCCGATCCGAGGCCGCGGCAATGCTCGCCCGGCACCACTGTCCTCTGGGACTGTGGCTACGGTCCCAACTACCGGGACCTGCCCTTCGAACCCGCCGCCTTCCTGCTTTCGCGGGTGGTCAGCCATCCCGGGGAAGGGCGCCTCTGCCTCGACCTCGGGCACAAAGCCGTCGCCGCCGAAAACCCCATCGACCGCCGCGTCCAATTCCCCGCCCTGCCCGAAGCCATGTTCCTATCGCAGAGCGAAGAACATCTCGTCGTCGGCACCCCCGATCCGTCGCACTTCCCGGTCGGAACTGCCCTGATCGGAATCCCCAAGCACGTCTGTCCGACCGTCGCCCTGCATCAGGAGGCCAGAATCGTCCGAAACGGCGTCCTTACCGAAGAAGCCTGGAAAATCGCCGCTCGCGACCGCCGCATCACCGTCTGACGCACCGTCGGCACTCCAACTCTCCCCAATTCCCCTTTCCAAACCAAATATTATCCAACCTCATTATTGACAAATTCGGATTAAAGGGGCATGTGTGTATGCGCATGATCGACTCAAGACGATGAAACAACGAAGAATTCTTATTCCGCCGGGGAACGGCCCTGCTTATTATCACTGCATTTCGCGCGTCGTGGACCGACGCATCATTTTTCATTGGGGGGAGAAGGAGGTGTTTCGGTCGATTTTGCGGAAGCTGGAGCGGTTCCTCGGGGTGAGGGTGGCCACATACTGTCTGATGGGCAACCACTTTCACCTGCTGCTGGAGGTGCCGGACAAGGCGATGATGCCGACGCTCGATGCGGAAACGCTGCTGGAGTTGATGCCGCTACTCTATGACGAGGCAGTGGTGGAACAGGTTGGGAGGGAGCTGGCGGCGGCGCGGGGTTCGGGCAATCTGGGGTGGGAACGTCGGATTCTGGAACGCTACGAGCGGCGGCGCTTCGATTTGTCGGTGTTTTTGAAGGAGCTGAAGCAGCGGGTTTCGGTCTTCTACAACCGCCGCAACGGGCGGGTGGGGACGCTGTGGGAGGCGCGGTTCAAAAGCGTGCTGCTGGAGGGCGGGGAGAACACGCTGCGCACGGTGGCGGCCTACATCGACCTGAATCCGGTGCGGGCAGGACTGGTGAAGCGTCCGGAGGACTACCGGTGGAGCGGCTATGGGGAGGCCTGCGGGGCGGGCAAGGGAGCGGAAAAGGCACGGACGGGGTTGATGTCGATCACGCGGGAGGGACTGGAGAATCCCGGCGTGTGCGAGCAAGGCGAGGCGGCGGCTTCTGCGGGCTTGCCGGACTGGACGGAGGTGCAGCGCCGCTATCGGTTGCTGCTCTACTCGGACGGCCGCGAGCAGAAGCCCGACGAGGTGACGGGCGAGGGCGGGCGCGCGGGGATTGCAGCGGATGAGTGCGACCGGGTTGCGGAGACGGACGGGGCGGTGCCGCTGGCGGAAGCCCTGCGGCGCAAAGTGCGCTACTTCAGCGACGGGGCGGTGATCGGCTCGGCGGCTTTCGTGGACGGAGTCTTTGAGCAGTTCAAGGCCGAGGGACGCGCGGGACCGAAGCGGCAGACAGGAGCACGTCGGATGCACGGGGCCGACTTCGGCGATCTGCGCTCGCTGCGGGACTTGAAGGTTCGGGCAATGGGTGAGCCGGATTGACCGAAGCAGATTTCGACGAAGCCTTGAGCTGAGGCTTTCTCGACCCGACTTGGCCTGGCTGCGGCCCGTGATTGCCGCGTTCGCTGTCTCGACAAAGCGGCCGGATCGCTCCGCGCGTCTTTTGGCCCTCGCTTGCGACACGGGACACCGTGCCCCTTTGCGGAGACCGCCTCAATACCAAAGGCGCGCTTCGGTCGATTGGGTGACGGCACGGGCGAGATGCAGGGCGGCGAAAATTTTGAAATCGATCCGCATCCCTTCGGCCTGGCGGTCCCGGCACCACTTTCCGATATCGGACTGGTGGACGTAGTGGACCTTGATGTTCTCTCCGTGGACCCCGCCTCCCTCGGTCATCTTGGTTAGCCCGGTGGCGTAGAAGATCGTGACGAGCTCGTCGGTCATGCCGGCGGACGAGGTGCCCTCGAGCAGCGTAGTCCAGTTCTTCGCTTCGTAGCCGGTCTCTTCCTTGAGTTCGCGCTTCGCGGCGACAAGCAGGGGCTCCTGTTCCTGCAGCGGGATGTCGCCGACCAAGCCGGCCGGAAGCTCGATGACGCGGCGTCCCACCGGCGGACGGAACTGCTCCACGAGAACGACGCGCCGGTCGTCGGTGACGGCCAAAATGGCGACGCACGCGCGCGCGTTGCTACGGGTCACGTATTCCCACCCCTTCGCGGTTCGCCGGTAGCTGAGGAAACGCCCTTCGTGGACGGTCTCCTCGGCATCGTCTGGTCCAGCCATAGGCAGAAAGAAGGAGGGAGGAATGGAGGGCAAAAGACGGGAGAGACACTCAGATCACGGGATTCAGGGCAATCTGGTTCTCTTCGAAGCTGACTTCGCGCATTTGCTGGAGCACGTGGTATTCGTCGATGCACGCATCGCGCAGCCTAAGGAACATGTCGATCACGGGCTTCACGTTGCGGGCGCCCAAGCTCACTTTCCCCAACGTCCATCCCGTCGGCTTGTAGACGACCTGCTGGCGGCTCCGCTCGTTGCGGAGCTGGGCGCTCATGGTCATCGGCATTCCGAAGAACTCCCGCTCGATGAAGATCTCAGCTTTGTCGGGTGAAAAGTCCACGTAGACGCCGCGGAACTTGACGAAGGACGACATCGGTCCGGTCTGTTCCCCGGAGAGCCGCTGATTGAGGTATCGGTTGACCTCCTCCTCGCTGAAAACGAGCACGCCGTCCCGGTCGATCATGGCTCGCTGGCCATCGGCGAGCAGGTTGCGGGCCTTCTCGCCGCCGAGCGAGGCGGTCGAGGGATATCCGGCCACGCCGGAGAGGTCGGAGGGCTGAAAGACGAGGACGACGATGCCGAGCATGGCGATGGCGACCAATCCAAGAAAGACGGTCATCAAGGAAAAGCCGCTGTCGTAGACGGGACGCTGCGGGGGGCGGCGGACGCCCCGCCCGGCGACCGTTTTCCGCGGGGCTCCGCGTCGGGCGACTTTCTTCTTGGTGGCGGGGCGCCGCTGCGGCGTTGGCGCCGCTGCCGGAGAAGGCGCGGGCGCCTGAGCTGCCGGGGCTTCGTCGTAGACTCCACCTTGGTAGGGCTGAGGCGGAGGCGGAGGCGGGGCAAACTCCTCGCCGTAGACGCCCGCCCCACCAGCAGGAGCCGCCGAGTAGGGCTGAGCTGCGTTGGGATCGATGTAGGCCTGACCCGTCGCGGGATCGACGTAGACCTGACCGGCGGCGGGTTCGACGTAGGCCTGACCCGTCGCGGGATCGATGTAGACCTGACCGGTGGCGGGGTCGATGTAGGTCTGACCCGATTCCGGATGGCCCGCTTGGGTGGAACCGTAGCTCTGGTTCTCGTCGACCAGGGCGGCTGCGGGGTCGTAGGTTCCGGCCTCGGGATAGGTGGAGGGATCGGCGGCTGGATCGACGGCGGCACCGGGATTCTCGACTGCAGGCTCCGCACCGGGGGAGGCCGCAATCTCTCCCGGGTCGGATGCGGGATCTCTTCTCGGGGGGACGTCCTTGCGTTGGTGGGGAGTCATCGGCGCGCGGAAAGGTTCAGGAGGTGGAAGTGCTGGAGGAGGAGGGCGGTGCGGCTGGCTTTGACTCGCCGCCCGAAGAGGCCGGTTTCGACTCGCCGGAGGACGACCCGCCGCCAGAGGGCGCGTCCGCCTTGGCTGCCTTCTTGTAGGAGTCGCTGCGGTAGTCGGTCTGGTAGAAGCCGGAGCCTTTGAAGATGATGCCGGCCCCGGTGCCGAGGAGACGCTTGACGGCGCCGTCGCACTCGGGGAGCGGGCAGTCGGTGAGCCGGTCGTCCTTCATCGATTGGAACACCTCGAAGCGGTGACCGCACTTCTGGCATTGGTAGTCGTAGGTGGGCATGTTCGTGCAAATTTCCTGGAAACGAGACTATCGCGGCGGCGAAGAGACCTTCAATCCGTTTTTCAGCCAAAAGCGCCACCCGCAGCCGGAGCCAGACCGAGCCTTCAGGCGAAGCTGGCGAGGAGAGCCCGGCGGGGTCCGAGCATGTCGTCGAGGGTGTAGCGGTCGAAGGTGCCGAGAAAGGCTTCGCGGGCCTCGACGACGACGCGTTTGAGGACGCAGGCCTGGACGATGGGACAGCTCCCGCCGTTGGTGCCGAGGCATTCGACGAGAGCGAGGCTCTCGGTGGCGCGGACGACGTCGCCGAGCCGGATCTCGCCGGGATCGCGGGCGAGCCGGAACCCCCCGAACCGGCCCCTTTTTGTTTCGAGAAAGCCGAGCTTGCCCAGCTTGTGGATGATTTTGACGAGGTGGTTCTCCGAGATTCCGTAGGCTTTGGCCACTTCGGGCACGGTCAGGTAGCGATCAGGATGGAGTCCGGCAAAAATGAGGGT
>SLGN01000133.1 GCA_007123695.1 Verrucomicrobiales bacterium | reverse complement strand
GGTCGCCGTCTCCAGCATCGCCGCCATGATCTCGACCTCTTCGATGCCGGGCTCGAGCAGTTGCTTGGCCTCGGCATAGGCCCGGTCGGCGCATTCCACGGTGAAGACGAGCGCGGCGACCTCGTCGGCGTCCTTGCGGCGGCGCAGGATCTGGTAGTCGGTCGAGATGTCGCGGCAGGCGGGCCCTTCCAGCAGGGCGGCGGGCACCTGCTGCTCGGTGCCGATGCGGGCGAGCCCTTTCAAAAAGGGATTGAGCACTGCGGCGGCCTCGCCCCGCAGATTGGGGCGCAGGGTGCAGAAGTCGTTGGACGGGTAGATGGCGGTCTCTTCGACTGCGGCAGGGGCGGCCGATTCGTCGTGCGTGACGAGCACGCTGCCGCCGTCGGTCCGGACGAGGAGGGCCACCGGGGTGAGCGGCTGCGCGTGCCAATGGCCGCCGAGGGCATGGACGTAGTGGCGGTCGAAAAAGACGGCGCCGTCGAGTCCCTCCGCCGCGAGGTAGGAGCGCAGGCGGTCCTGGCGGACCCGGCAGAGGGCAGGATCGAGTGTGGGGGGGCTTCCGGACATGGCGGCGAACGATAGCGCAAGGGGAAAGCCGGGAGCAAGTCCGCATTTTCCCCGTCCCTCTCCCGGCGGGCCCCCGTTCCGTGGCGGGATCGCGCGGGCTGGCGGGCTTGCCGTCCCGGACGCGTCCTGCTTCGATGGTCCCATCCATGAAGATCCCGCTCCTTTCCGCATCGCTCGTCGCCCTCTTCGTCGTCGTTCTCTGCACCGGCTTGGCCCGCGAGCGATCCGGTCTCCGCGCCGGCGCCGCCGCCATCGACGTCACTCCCGAGGTCTTTCCCCTGAACCTGCCCGGCGGATTCAGCGCGAACCTGTCCGACACGGTCCACGATCCGCTGCACGCCCGCGCCCTCGTCCTCGACGACGGCGAGACGACCCTGTCGATGGTGGTGGTCGACAATCTCGGAGTCGCGCCCGACCTGATCGTCGAGGCGAAGCAGCTCGCCTCGGAGCGCACCGGGATCCCCGTCGACCGCATTCTCGTCTCCTCGACGCACACCCACAGCGCGCCCGGCTCGGGCGGCGGGCCCGAGGGCAGCCCGCAGGCCGCCTACCGCGAGAAGCTGCTCGGCGGCATCGTCGAATCGATCGTGCAGGCCCATGCCTCGCTCCGTCCCGCCTCCGTCGGCGCGGGCGGCCACCCCCTGCCCGAAGAAGTCTTCAACCGCCGCTGGTTCCTCAAGGAGGGCAAGATGCCGCCGAACCCCTTCGGGGGCATGGACCAGGTGAAGATGAATCCCGGAACGAATCCGGACACCATCGACCGCCCCGCCGGCCCGACCGATCCCGATTTCCTCGTCCTCTCGGTACAGGACGCAAAGCGCCGCCCCCTCGCGCTCTACGCCAGCTACGCCCTCCACTACGTGGGGGGAGGTCCGCGGGGGCAGGTGTCGGCCGACTATTTCGGCGAGTTCGCCCGGCTGATGCCGAGCCGGCTGCGTGCCGACGAGGACTTCGTCGCGATGCTCGCCAACGGCGCCTCGGGCGACATCAACAACATCCCCTTCACCGTGACCCGTCCGCCGCGCGCGCCCTACGAGCAGATCCGCGTCGTCGCGGGGAAGGCCGCCGACGCCGCCTGGCTCGCCCATCGCGAGATCGAGCAGCACCGGACCGACGTGCCGCTCGGGATGCTCGAGCGCCAAGTCGAGCTGCGCTACCGCCGCCCCTCCGAAGAGGACGTCGCCGCCGCCCGCGAGGTGCTCGCCGTGAAAAAGGAAGAAGAGGTGGAGAAGCTGCCCCGCCTCGCCCAGCACTACGCGGCGCGGGTCGTCGCCGCGGCGAACCGGGAGGAAGAGACCCTGACCGTGCCGGTGCAAGCGATCCGCGTCGGCGATCTCGCCATATGCGGGATGCCCTTCGAGGTGCTCGTCGAGATCGGACTCGAGATCCGCGAAAAGAGCCCCTTCGCCGAGACCATGTTCATCGGACTGGCCAACGGTCGCCACGGCTACCTGCCCGATCCGAAGCAGCACGAACTCGGCGGCTACGAGACCTGGATCGGAACCAATTCCGTGGCCGAGGATTCCTCCGTGATCCTGACAAAGCACCTCCTCGAGATGCTCGACGAGCTCGCCTCGTCCGACCCGGCCCTCGCCAAGGTTCGCTGATCCATGCGTGCCGGGGCGGGAATTGCACGAAAGCCTCCCGAGACGAATCCGCTTCCCCGGCGACCATCATTCGGCCCATGAGAACACATCGTCTTTCGATCTTCCGGACCGTGGCTTGGCTCTTCGCGCTGGTCACCGGCGCAGCGGGCGCCGAAGAAAGGGCCCTGCCGCCATGGGCTGCGGAGAACCCGACGGGATTTCCGGTCCGCGTCGCGGTGCGCGCGCCCCCGGGCGAACCCTTCGCGCATCTCTCCTGGCCCAAGGCGGTCCGCACCCCGGCAGGCAGCGTCGTCCTCGCCTACAGCGCGGGCCGGGGGCACAACATCGGCGGCTCCGGCCCCGCCGTCTCCCGCTCGACCGACGAAGGCGGCAGCTTCAGCCCGCCGCAGCTCCTCGCCCAGTTCCCCAACGACGATCCCCGATACGCCGACTGCGGAAACGTCGCCCTCGGTCTCGCCGAAGACGGGGCGGTCGTCCTGCTCGCGATGGCCTACGACGGCGACAAGACCAACACCATCCTCGGATGGCGCTCGGAAGACGACGGCATCACCTGGAGCGCTTGCGACACCTCCGCCCTCGGACCCGAAAAGACGGGCTCGGTCTTCGGCAACCTGCTGCCGCTGGCGGCAGGAGAGCTCGCAGTCTTCGGCCACTACCGGCCGGGCTCGCAACCCCACGCCGAGGGCATCTGGATGTCGGTCTCCCAAGACGACGGGCGCACCTGGAGCGAGGCTCGCCGCATTGCCAACGTGCCGGCAGTGGAACCGGTGGTGGTGGCTGCGGGCGGGCGCCTCGTCGGCTTCTTCCGCGGCGAGACCGGCGCCCTCGGAGGGCGGCAGTTCGTCGGTGTCTCGGACGACGGCGGCGCCACCTGGACGACCGCGCCGAGCGACTTGGCGGCCGAAGACGAAGGATCGGCACGGCTCGCCGCGCCCTTCGCCGTGGAGAATCCGAACCGCCCCGGCGAACTGCTCGTGCTGACGACCGAGCGGGCCCTTTCCGGCGGCACGCCGGGGAGGATCTGGATGTGGCGCGGCGATGCCGCCACGCTCGCCTTCGAGCGCGAGCGAGTGGTTCTCGAGTTTCCCCGCGTCGAAGGCGACCCGAACACGGATCTCGGCTATCCCTGGCTCCTCCATCTCGGCGGCGACAAGTGGCGAATGTTCTACTACCACGGCGACCGCCGCGGCGCGGCCCACCTCTGGACCACCGATTTGAAGCGGGAATAAAGGATGCGCGCGAGCGCACCTTCAAAAGCGCACGCGGAGAAAGGTGCCGAGCACGGGCTCGTCGATCCATTCGCCGGCGAGGCGCGTCGAGAAGATCATGTAGAAGACGTCCAGCTCGCTGCGGGGCGATGTCCTGAAGGTGAGCCCCAGCGGGATCGTGCGGCTTTCCCACCACTGGAGGCGGCCCAGGTCGGAGAGCCATTCCTGGCTGGCGAAGACTCGGGCGAGCGGGCCGACGGGACGCGGCGGCCGCCACCCCAGTTGGATTCGGTGCCGCGAGCGGTGCACGTCGAAGCCCTCGCCTTCGTTCCAGCGCCACTCCATGCGGTTTCGAAAGTCGATGCGCAGCTCCGGTGTGAGGTCGAACTTGGGGATCAGCTCCACCTCGGGGCGCAACTGCCAGAAGCGCTCCTCCCTGAGTAGGCCCTCGATGCTCAGGAGCGAGAGCCCGAGGGCCCCATCGAGCCACGGGTAGAGTTCCTGCCGCACGCGCGGACTGACAAGCTGCACGTAGGCGCCGTCTTCGGCATCGAGGCGGTTGGCAAAAAACAGACCCGCCTGCCTCTCCGGCGTGTGGACGAACTCGAGCATGGTCCACGCCCACCACTCCTCCGCGCCCGCCGGCGGAGCCAAGGCGGCGGACAGCAACAAGAGGGCGGCAAGAAGACGGAGCACAAATCCCTTTCAAGCACGCACGGTGCCAGCGCCGAAACGGCTTTTCGCGGGAGTCCGCCCCGGTGCGTTCCTTCACGCAAGGATTTCCCGGACGATGTGCCCGTGGACGTCGGTGAGACGGAAGTGGCGGCCTTGGTATTGGAAGGTGAGCCGTTCGTGGTCGATGCCGAGCAGGTGCAGCAGGGTCGCATGGAAGTCGTGCACATGGACACCGCCCTCGACGACGTTGTAGCCGTACTCGTCGGTGCTGCCGTGCGAATGGCCCGCGCGGATGCCGCCACCCGCCATCCACATCGAGAAGCAGCGGGGATGGTGGTCGCGCCCGAAGCTGGCGGCGTTGAACTTGCCCTGGCAGTAGTTGGTGCGCCCGAACTCGCCGCCCCACACCACCACGGTGTCCTCGAGCAGGCCGCGCTGCTTCAGGTCGATGACGAGGGCCGCCGAGGCCCGGTCGGTCTCCGCGCACTTGCGCTTGAGGCCGCCCGGCAGTCCGCCGTGGTGGTCCCAATCCTGATGGTAGAGCTGGATGAACTGCACCCCGCGCTCGGCGAGGCGGCGGGCCATGAGGCAGTTCGCCGCGTAGGTGCCGGGGTCGCGGGCTTCTTCGCCGTAGAGCGCGAAGGTCGCGTCGGACTCGTCGGAAAAGTCGGTCAGCTCGGGGATGGACGACTGCATGCGGAAACCCATCTCGTACTGGGCGATGCGCGTCTCCAGCGCCGCGTCGCCCGATTTCTCCAGTTGGATGCGGTGCAGTTCGCCGAGACGGTCGAGCATGCGGCGGCGCGAGGCCGCATCGATGCCGGCGGGATTGTTGAGGTAGAGCACGGCGTCGCGGTCGGGACTGAAGAGGACGCCGTCGTGCTCGGCCGGGAGAAAGCCGCTGCCCCAGAGCCGGCTCACGAGAGGCTGGCCCTTCTGGTCCTTGGAGACCAGCACGACGAAAGCGGGCAGGTTCTCGTTGCTCGACCCGAGGCCGTAGCTGAGCCACGAACCGATGCTGGGGCGCCCCCCGATCTGGGCGCCGGTCTGCATGAAGGTGACCCCGGGCCCGTGGTTGATGGCCTCGGTGTGCATCGACCGGACCACGGTGATCTCGTCGGCGATCCCGGCCGTGTGCGGCAGCAGCTCGCTCATCCACTGGCCGCTGGCGCCATGCTGGGAAAAGCGGAAGGGAGAGCCCACCAGGGGCAGGCTGGCCTGGTTTCCCGACATGCCGGTGAGCCGCTGGCCCATGCGCACCTCGTCGGGCAGCTCGCGGCCTTCCTCGGCGTTGAGGCGGGGCTTGTGGTCGAAAAGGTCGATCTGCGAGGGGCCGCCCGACTGGAACAGGTAGATGACGCGCTTCGCCTTGGGCCTCGCCGTGGGAAAGGCCGGCAGGGCGCCGGGAGCGGCGTCGGCCTTGCCCAGCAGGCTGGCGAGGGCCACGCCGCCCAGCCCTCCGCCGAAACGGAACAGCGACTCGCGGCGCGAGAGGAGGGGCGGGAGGGGCGTTGGTGTCATGG
>SLGN01000424.1 GCA_007123695.1 Verrucomicrobiales bacterium | reverse complement strand
TGCTCGCGAGCGCGGATTTCCGGATGGTGGACTAGGCGAAGAAATCGATGAAAAACAAACTTGCCATCACCCTGCTTGTCTGTCTGCTGGGCGAAGGGGCTGCGGCGCAGGAACAGGAGCCCGAGCTCCGCTGGGGGGAGTTTGGCTTTTATTCCAACTGGAGACGATACGGTTGGGAAATCGACTCCGCCTATCCCTTCCTGGCGGCTCTTCCCGATCTGCGGGAGTTTCCCAAATTGGTGGACTGGGCCCGAGCCCCGGAAATGAACAGGGCGGACCGTGAAGTCATCCTGAGCCAAATGAAGGCGCTCTCCCGGTGCGATTTCGAGAGGCCCCGCATCTCTGCAAACGATGACAAAGAGGCAGCCTATCTCGAATCGGTTGCCAAATGGGCCGAATGGTGGACCCGCTACGGCTCGGCCCTCGCGGAGGCTTTGCAAAATTCCGGGCGCCGTCACGAGACCGCGTGGTCAACGGTCGCACCAACTCCCTATCTGGGTTGTCCGGACTACCCCATCTCCATTCCAAAAACATGGTCGACCACGCTCCACTTTCAGTCGGGTGACTACGGAGGGTTCACCGAGGAGGACATCGATCTGCGAATCGATCTGCGAATCGATGGCGATTCGTGCGAGCTTTGGAGACGATACCGGACTGGCTGGGCCGGAAAAGGCGAATGGACCCATGAGCTCTGGCGAGACCTGACTCGCGAAGAGGCTGATTTGTTTTTTTGCTCGCTGATCTACTCGATCGACAACCCTTGGTTCTTCGGGCGTGATGAAATCTCGGAAAGTGACAAGCCCGGCGAGGACAACACGATCAAAGGGATCCATGGGCGACCGGAGGCATGGACCAACTATTATCCGTCGGTCGAATGGTCTGGAATCCTGGATGAAGACGGATTTGTCATTCTCA
This sequence comes from Verrucomicrobiales bacterium, assembly GCA_007123695.1. Taxonomy (GTDB): domain Bacteria; phylum Verrucomicrobiota; class Verrucomicrobiia; order Verrucomicrobiales; family DEV007; genus Arctic95D-9. The sequence goes on along the minus strand of SLGN01000424.1, from coordinate 4,666 downwards.
ACCACGATCCTTGGAGATGGCATAGCCTCGATCACAAGATGGGTGGCGAAACGTCCCTGGACGAACCGATCGGCGTTGTTTTCCGACGAGTGAGAGACCTGTTTCCGGACCCGTCTTGGGATCCCGATTCGAGCAGGTGGGCGAAAACGAGTCCGCCTCCGGACTGGCTTTGGATTCGGGATCAGCAAGCGTCGCTGGATTCCGAAGGCGCGTCGGAACCCGATTGATTTGATCGAACGCACAACGGATTGAATTGAAATGATGACGCATCGCCACAGCCTGCAGCACCAAGGTTCCGCCGAGGGCGCCTCTCGCGAGTGCGGATTTTCGAATGGTGGATTTTTGGCGATGAACAAGATGCGGCACCACCCACCACCCCATGACCAATGACTAACACCCCCTTCACCCGCCGCTCCTTCCTCGAACATTCCGCCCTCGGCGCCGGATGGCTCGCCTTTTCGGCCCTCGCCGCGAAGCGCTCGGCCGCCTCCGTCGATGCAAGCGGACTCGCCCCGCGCGACCCGCATTTTCCGGCGCGGGCGAAGCACGTCATCTTTCTCACGATGCGGGGCGGCCCCTCGCACGTGGACCTGCTCGACGAGAAGCCCGATCTGATCAAGCATTCGGGCAAGACCTCGACGACCGGTCGCGACTCGGCCGGGGCGAAGCTGCTCGGTCCGGTCCATCCCTTCGCGAGCTACGGCAAGTCCGGCCTGCGCATGTCGAGCCTGCTGCCCCGCATCGGCGAGCATGCCGACGACATCTGCGTCCTCAACTCCCTCCACACCGACGTGCCGAACCATTCGCCCGCCTTCGTGCAGATGCACACCGGCAGCTTCCAGTTCGTGCGGCCCTCCCTCGGCGCCTGGACGGTGTACGGCCTGGGCAGCGAAAACGAGAACCTGCCCGGCTTCGTCACCCTGAACCCGCCCGCCGGCGACGGGGGCGCGCAGAACTACGGCAGCGCCTTCCTCCCCAGCATCTGCCAGGGCACCCGCCTCGGCGGAGGGCAGCTCCCCGGGCTCTACGCCGCCTTCCTGAAGCGGCAGGAGGCCCCCGGACCGCCCATGCGGAACATCGCCAATCCCGACCGCAGTCCCGCCGAGCAGCGCCGACAGCTCGACCTGCTGCGCGGGCTCAACGAGCGCCGCCTCGCCCGCGAGCCCCACCAGCCCGAGGTCGAGGGCATGATCGAGAGCTTCGAGCTCGCCTTCCGCATGCAGAGCGAAGTGCCCGGCGTGCTCGATCTTGAGGAGGAGTCGCCAGAGACCACCGCCCTCTACGGCATCGGCAAGGGAGAGGACCTCTTCGCCCGCCAATGTCTCCTTGCCCGTCGCCTCGTCGAGGCGGGGGTGCGCTTCGTCGAGATCGCCTCGCCCGAAGGCTGGGACCACCATGCCTTGATCACTGCGAATCTCCAGAAAGCCTGCGCCAGCGTCGACACTGCCGTGGGTGGCTTGCTGACCGACCTGAAGCGCCGCGGCCTGCTCGAGGACACCCTCGTGATCTGGGGCGGCGAGTTCGGCCGCACCCCCTACGCGCCCGGCCTCGACGGACGCGACCACAACCACAAGGGCTTCTCCCTCTGGATGGCCGGCGGCGGGGTCAAGGGCGGCATCAACCACGGCGCCACCGACGAGATCGGCTACGAGGCGGTCGAAAACCCCATGCACATCCGCGACTGGCACGCCACGGTCCTGCACCTGCTGGGGCTGGACCACAAACGGCTCACCTACAACTACGGCGGTCGCGATTTCCGGCTGACGGAGACCGGCGGAGAAGTGGCGAAGGAAATCCTCACATGACCGCCCATCAACACCGAATGGGGTACCGCTGATTCTCGCTGATTGGCGCTGATTTTTGCCGAGGCTGTTGGGATGGGGGACCGCTGATTGCCGCTGATTGGCGCTGATTTTTGCTGATTTTTGCTGATTTTTGCTGATTTTTATTGGGTGATCCAAATGCGACGGCGCCATACCCTGTAAATGGTTTCAGTAAAACAAAATCAGCGCAAATCAGCGCAAATCAGCGCAAATCAGCGGTAAGATCCAGATCAGCGCAAATCAGCGCAAATCAGCGGTAAAATTCCGATCAGCGCAAATGAGCGGTCCCTCTTTGCTTCCCCATCTAACCCTGTTCGTTTTCCTCGCCTCTGCCTCAGCGGTCGAACCGTGCCGCATTCGCGTGGTCGATGCGGAGAACGGTTGGCCAGTCCCGCTGGTCGAGCTGCGCACCGCGCACCACGTCTCCTTCTTCACCGACAACGCGGGTGTCGTCGCCTTCGACCTGCCCGAGCTCATGGGCGTCGAGACCTGGCTCACGGTCGAGGCGGACGGCTACGAGCGGAAGGCCGACGGCTTCGGGTTTCGCGGCTTCCGCTTCACACCAGAACCCGGGGGCGAGCAGGTCGTCGAGGTCGACCGAACCATCGTCGCGAGGCGCCTCGGGCGCCTCACCGGCGGCGGCATCTTCGGCGAAAGCCAAAAGCTCGGCGAGCACGCCGACTGGACCGAGAGCGGCATCCTCGGATCCGACAGCGTCCAGAACGCGGTCCATCGCGGCCGGATGTTCTGGGCCTGGGGCGACACCCACGTGCCGCGCTATCCGCTCGGGCTCTTCCACATGGTGGGCGCGACGACGCCGGTGCGGCCGCTCGCCTCCTTCGAGCCGCCCTTGAAACTGAAGTTCGACTACTTCCGCGACGAAGAAGGCCACGTCCGCAATGTAGCGAACCTATTCCCCGACGATCCCGGCCCGACCTGGATCCGGGGCTGCGCCAGTCTGCCCGACGCCTCCGGAAACGAGCGCCTCGTCGGCTGCTACTCGAAGATCGAGCCGCCCATGAACTCCTGCCGCGTCGGTCTCTGCGTGTGGAACGACGAGACCGAAAACTTCGAGTCCGTCGAGGTGCTCTGGGACAAGAAGGATGGGGGCGCCGAGCCGGAGCTGCAACCCGTCGGCCATGCCATCTTCTGGACCGACCCCGGAGGCAAGAGCTGGTTGCTTTTCGGCGATCCCTTTCCCAGCATCCGCATGCCCGCGACCTTCGAAGGCTGGCGCGACCGCAGGAACTGGGAGCCGGTCGCGCCGCCAAAGACCCTCGCCGGCGCCGACGGCCGCGAGGTGACGCCCCATCGCGGTTCCGTCGCGTGGAACACCTACCGCCAGAAATGGGTCGCCGTCTTCGGAGAGCACGGTGGCGATCCCTCTTTCCTCGGCGAACTCTGGTACACCGAGGCCGACTCGCCTCTCGGCCCCTGGGGCGAGGCGGTGAAGGTGCTGAGCCACCGCAGGCTGACCTTCTACAACCCGCGCCTTCATCCCGAGTTCACCCCGGAGGACTCGCCCGTGCTGCTCTTCGAAGGCACCTACTGCCAGACCTTCTCCGGCGAGCCGCGCCACACCCCGCGCCACGACTACAACCAGATCCTCTACCGCCTCGACCTCGACGACCCGAGGCTGGCCCCGGCGCGGGAGTGATCTGGGCCCGCCGGTGGTTTACAGATCCTCGCGGAGGGCTCTGCGGAAATCGCCGGGCTTGTAGCCGTGGAGGTCGTCGGGGAAGCCGGCGTTGTCGAAGCCGACGAGCCTCCAACCGGTGGGCAGAAAGCCGCGCCGTTCCCAGCGGAAGACGAAAGGTTCCTCGGTGCGGTTGACCTGGCGCATCACCTCGTGGCCGACGGGGCCGACGGGCTTGCCTCCGGCGACGAGACGGCAGGCGAAGGTGGCGCGGGGTCCGTCGATGGCGAGGCGTTCGTCGTGCGCCGTCACGACGAGAGCGATGAACTGGCTGCCGGCGTCGACCATGGCTTCGACGAGGTCGTCGCGGGAAAATCCCCAACGGTCGGCGTAGTCCTCCGCGACGACTCGCCGGATGCGGGCGGGGCTGCGGCGCCCGATCCCGTCGAGCAGCGCGGCCTGCTGCCGCTGCACCGCCGCGCTCGGGCGCATCTGCCAGGCCACCGCCCCGACCGAGGCGAGGACACCGAGGGCGAGCGCCGCCACCACGATCAGCCGAAGCCTTGCGCCTCCGCAGGCATTTTCCCGTTGCGAAAGTCTCATGTCCGCTATCTTCCCCCGTTCCCGTTCCTTTGCAAAGCGGCTTGCGGGCCGCCCTGCCCTTTTCCGCCGCTGCGGAGTCCTTCCTTCTTCCCCCGTCAGCGTTTCTCAAAAGCTTTCCATGGCCACCTACCGACCGAATGTCGCCGCGATCCTGCGAATGCCGGAGTCCGGCAAGATCTTCATCGGGGAGCGCATCGACCATCCCGGGAGCTGGCAGTTTCCGCAGGGCGGAGTGGACCGGGGCGAGGACCTGCTCTCAGCGCTTTGGCGCGAAGTCGAGGAGGAAATCGGCGTGCCCCGCCATCTTTACGAGCTGGTTGCCTGCCGCACCGACTACCGCTACAAGTTTCCCAAGGGCAAGCTGAAGAAGGGCAAGTACTGCGGCCAGACCCAGACCTACTTTCTCTGCGACTTCCTCGGGCAGGACGCGGATATCGACCTCCGCGCCCATGTGCAAGAGTTCTCGCGCTATCTCTGGATCGATCCGATCGAGTTCACCCTGGCTTGGGTGCCCCGCTTCAAGCGTCCGGTTTTCGCCCGGGTCTTCGCCGATTTCTTTGGAATTCGGCGCATGGAGAAGGAACCCAAGCGCATCTAGCCACCC
>SLGN01000726.1 GCA_007123695.1 Verrucomicrobiales bacterium | reverse complement strand
TCCGGACGCAGAAGCCGATCGACGGCAGGTAGACCCGCCGGACGAACCCGCCCAGGATCCTGCCGGTGACGCGGTGGACGGGGGCGAGGATGTCGCCGGCCCGACCGAGAAATGGATGGGCGAGGTGGCTCGGCAGGATCAGCTTTGTTTCGACGATGGCGATGAGCAGCACCGTCACGAAAACCACGGCGATGGGGCGGAACATGCTGCCCCAGTCGGTCGCGTCGAAGGCCATGGGGAGGAAGGCGACCACGGTGGTTAGGACGCCGAAGGTCACGGGCACGGCCATGCGGCGGGTGCCTTCGATGGCCGCCGTCATCGGGTCGAGTCCGGTGCGCCGGTAGTGGTCGCAGCTCTCGCTGACGACGATGGCGTCGTCGACGACGATGCCGAGGACGAGGATGAAGCCCATCAGCGAAGACAGATTGATCGTAACGCCGGTGTAGGGCATCAGCGCGATCGCCCCGAGAAAGCTCATGATCATGCCGACGGCAATCCAGATGACGGCCTCGAGCCGAAGGAACAGCCCCACGCAGATGAAGACGAGGATGATGCTGCTCTGGGCGTTCTGCCAGAGCAGGTCGATGCGGCCTTTCACGATCTTCGACCGGTCGTTCCAGTAGTCGAGCTGAACCCCGTCGGGGAGGTTTTCTTCGCTGGAGGCGATGTAATCCTTGACCCGATTGCCGATGGTGATGGCGTTCTGGCGACCTTCCCGCATCACTGTGATCATGACGCAGCGGCGCCCGTTGAGCTTGAGCGCGAGAGGGGTTTCCTCGAAGCCGTCCTCGATCCGGGCGATCTCGCCGAGGGTGAGTCGGGTGCCGTCGGGCCGGGTCACGACCGGGATCTTGGCGAAGTCTTCGCCGGTGTAGGCGCGCCCGCGAGTCCGCAGGGAGACGTCGCCGGAGTCGGTTCGTACGACTCCGGCAGGAAGATCAATGGCGGTCTCGCGGATGGCTTGGCTCACCATGTCGAGGGTGAGGCCGTGTTTTCGGAGGTTCGCCTCGGGGATTTCGACGGCGATTTCTTGCTCGCGCACCCCGGTCAGTTCCGCATGGGAGATCCCGGGCAGTGAGGCGAGTTCGTCGCGGACCTGTTCGCCGAGCCGGCTCAGTTCTCCTTCGGCCATCTCGGCGCTGAGGATCACGGTGATCACCGAGTGGAAAGAGTCATCGACCTGAATGATGGGTCTCTCGGCCATGGCCGGAAAGTTGGGGATGGCGTCGAGCCGGACCTTCGCGTCGTCCATGACCTGACGCGGATCTGCCCCCTCGTTGACCTCGATGTTCACAGTGCCCCCGCTGCTGCCGGCCCGGGAGAGGATCTGCTTGATGCCGCCGACGGGCTGAAGGGCCTCCTCGATCTTGAGAATGATGGTCTCCTCCGTTTCCTCGGGGGAGGAGGCGGGGTAGGGAACGTTGATGGAAACGAAGCGGGACGGCGTGTCCTGGTAGACCTCCAGGGGAACCCTGTCGGTCCAGAGGGTCCAGAGACCCGCGCCGATCACGGCGAACAGGATCAAGTTGGCGGCGACGCCGTTGCGTGCGAACCAAGCGATCATCCTTCCATGCCTCGCATCCCGATGGATCGCCCGCTCACGTGCCGGGCGGCTCCGTTCCAGCAAGCTGCTTGCTTCCCGACGCCTTCGGGTCGCCGCCGTCGGTCATCGATTCGAGCCCGCCATCGACCATCGGCAGGACTTTGGCACCCTCGGCGGCAAAGGGGATCGGGGTCAGGCAGAGCACGTCGCCCTCGCCCGGGCCCCTGTCGGTGTCCGCGAAAACAACGTAGTCGCCGTCGGCGACGATCGGGACGATGCCGACGCGCCGGAGCCGGTTCTCGGAGTTGACGAGCAGGATCTCGTTTCCGGCCCGGACGGCGCGACGCGGGATGACGTAGACATCTTCGAGGATGCGGCCCTGGATTTCGGCCTCGAGAAATTGGCCGACGCGAAGAGGTGGGTGGCCGTCGCCGCGGTTGGCGTAGGGATCGTCGACCTGCGCGACGGCGGTGATCTGGCGGGTGGACTCGTCGATGGCGCCTTCAACGCGGACAATGGCTCCGGTCCATTCGGCCGGGCGACCGCCTACGGAGGCCCGCAGCACCGTTGGGGCGCCGAGGGTGGCTTTGCCCTCCTCGTCGCGGAAGCGCTCGGGCAAATCGAGGAAAGACATTTCGCGGTCGGGCAGAGGAAGGCGGATCTCGACGTAATCGACGGCGAAGATTTCGCAGAGCGGAGTCCCCTGGGCGACGAACTGACCCAGATCGGCGAGTTGGGTGAGAACCTGGCCGGTATAGGGAGCGCGGATCACGGTTCGTTCGAGATCGCGCTTGGCCTGGTCGATGCGGGCGCTAGCGGCGGCGATCTCGGCCTCGGCCTGCACGACCTGGGGCAGGCGTCGGGCGAGCGCCCCGGGTTCGCCGAGCTTCCCGAGGGCGCGCCAGTTCTCCTTGGCCTGGGCGGCCCGGGCGAGTTCTTCGGCGAGGACGACTTCTGCGCGGGCGAGTTCCGCCTTTGCCACGACAAGAGCGGTCTCGTAATCGACCTCCTCAAGCTTGAGGAGGATCTCCCCCTCGTCGAAGAATCCGCCGGGGCGGAAGGAGGGGTTCACCTCCACGATCCTGCCGGGAACTTCGGGCAGCAGGGTGCTGCGGGTCCGCGGCTGCACGATTCCCTGGCTGCGGACGGTGACGGGGTAGCTCTCGCGCTTGAGGGTGGCTGCCTCCACCCGGAGGAGGACCGGTGCTGCCTCCCTCACTGGCGTCTCGGGACGGTTTGCCACGAACCACCAGGTGAAGTAGGCGCAAACTCCGAGAATCACGAGCGGGAGCACTGCTTTGATGAAACGTTTCATGTAAACAGGGATGGGTCTGTGACCGAACCCCCTTTGGTCTGGGTCTCGGGGCCGTTGCGCGCAAGGGCGGGAGGCGGAAGTGGAGAGGTTGGTTAGAGTGAACTCCCCCAAACTTCCCGCGTTGCGCTGGGTGCGCAAGTTTCGCGAACGCACCGGGCATCACGTGATCGGGGGCGCATCCGATTGCACAAGGGTGCCGCCACGAGCCGGTTCGCCCGCACGCGGTTGCTGCGAGGGTGGGCGCGGATCCCAGTCAGCCACCCACCATGGCCTGCTTTCCGCCCTTGGACTCGCCGGCCTTGGAGAAGGTCACGCCCACGGTCTTGGAGACGCCGAATTCCTCCATGGAGACTCCGTAGATGACGTCGGCGCGGGACATGGTTCGCTTGCTGTGGGTCACGATCACGAACTGGCTGCCGCCGATGAATCGGTCGAGCACGCGGATGAACCTCGAAATGTTGGCCTCGTCGAGCGGGGCGTCGAGCTCGTCGAGCACGCAGAAGGGCGAGGGCTTCACCATGTAGATGCCGAAGAGCAGGGCCACCGCCGTCATGGAGCGCTCGCCCCCGGACAGCAGGCTGATGGTCTGCAGCTTTTTGCCGGGCGGCTTCGCGATGATGTCGATGCCGCATTCGAGGGGATCGTTTTCGTCAAGCAGCACGAGGTCGGCCTTGGCCTTTTCTCCGAAAAGTTCGCGGAACATGTCGCGGAAGTTGCGGCGGATCTTCTCGAAGGTCTCGGCGAACATCTTCCGGGTGTCGCGGTTGATGCGGGCGATCATGCGGAGGAGTTCCTCCTTGGAGTTTTCCAGATCCTCGAGCTGCTGTTTGTTGAAGCGGTAGTGCTCCTCCAGCTCGTCGAACTCCTCGATGGCATCGATGTTGACCGGTCCCATCGAGTCGATCTTGGTGCGGAGCTGTACGACGACCTCCTCGATGAAGTCCCAGTCGGGCTCGGCGGGATCGGGGGGGAGGACGGAAAGTTCTTCGACTGCTTCATCGGGGGAGTCATCTTCGACCCCTTCCGCAGTGGCGGATTCGGGCGCAGCCTCCTCCGCCGCTCCGGATTCCTCTCCGTTGTCGGACCAAGTCCGAACGCGTGCGGCGCCGTTCTTGCGACGTTCCTCCACCGCAAGAAGCAGCGCGTGGCTGTCGGGCTCGAAAAACTCCAGCTCGGTGCGATAGCGGTCGCGGCAGTTCCGCTCGATGTTTTCGAGAGAGATGTCGATCTGGGCGGCGCGGACCTCTTCTTTGCCCCGCTGCGCCGCGACCTGCTGGACTTCCCGCCGCATCTTTGTGAGTTCTTCCTCTCCCGCCTCGATGCGTGCGGAGTAGCTTTCCCGCTCGCCGCCGATGCGGTCTCGCTCGCTCTGCGCCGAGGCGCTCTCGCTCTGCCACTGGGCAATTTTTTCCTGGAGTTCGCAGGTCTCCGAGGCGGCGCCTTCGATGCGGTGCCGGTAGTCGACGATCTCCGTCTCTCGCCTAGCGAGCAGCTCGACGAGTTCGGCAAGTCGGGCGAGCATGGGCTCGCGTTGCTCCAAGTATTTCTGGCGCACGCCCTGCTCGACGGCGAGCCTGGTCTTCGCTTCGGTGGCCCGGTCGGAAAGCTCCTCCTCGCTGGCACGCGCATCGACGAGCTTGGCGCCGACGCCTTCGCCCTCCTCCTCCAGCGCGGAGATGCGGGCGAGGCTTTCCTCCCGCTCGTTGCGGCGGGCGGTGAGGTCTTCGAGAAGCCGGGCGGATCTTTCCTCGACCTCGCGCCGCTCCCAATCGAGGCTCTCGATCCGATTGCGCATTTGGTTGAGGTCCCGCTCGACCAAGGCGAGCTTGCCCTCGAGGGTGGAGGAGGCGACGCGCTTGTGCTGGAGCCGCTCGCGTGCCTCCTGGAGTCGGCCCTCGAGTTCGTCGAGGCGCTGCGCAAGCTGGTCGCGCCGCTCCTGGCGCAGGTCGAGCTCGCGGTCGAGCGTTTCGACGACCTCCCGGAGCTCCTGGATTTCATTGCGCATCCGCAGCACCGAGACGGAGGCGTCGCCGCTGCGCCCACCGTGGACGATTCCCTCGCTGGTGAGGAATTCCCCCGAGAGGGTCGCCATGGCGTGGGGACATCCTTCCTCGCGCAGGCGCAGCGCGGTGGCGAGGTCTTCGACGAGCAGGATGCCCTCGAGCAGGCGTTCCACGAGAGGACCCGCTCCGTCTTTTCCCCTGACCTTCTCCACCGCCCAGGCGATCGAGCCGAGGGGCGCGCGCTCGGGGCGGGGCAGGGGAGTGGCGTCGAGCTGGCTTTCGGCCACGAGCGAGGCTGTGCCGAGCTTGCCCTCGCGCAGGGTCCGCACGATGCGCTCGACCGCCTCGATTTCGGAGACGACGACGGTCTGGAGACGTCGGCCCAGAGCGGCCTCGACCGCCTCGGCGTAGCGCGGATCCACTTCGAGCCGGTCCGCCAAGGGGGCCCGGACCCGGTCCGAAAAATAGTCGGGATCGTCGAGACCGCGAAGAACTTCCTGGGTGCCTTTTTCGAAGCCTTCGCCGTCGGCGATGAGCTGCTGCAAGACCTCGAGGCGCGAATGCTTCTCGGCGCGGAGCTTGTGCAGGGCGGCCAGCTCTTCCTGCAAGTCGGCGGTGGAGCGTCGGGCGCGGTGGTAGGTCTGCTCGGTAGTGCGGCGGCGTCGGACCCGGCGATGCGGGGCGCGCGTGGGACGCTGCCGTCGTGTCAACGCCGGTTTGGTCGTTGACGCGGTGGAGTCAAGT
>SLGN01000654.1 GCA_007123695.1 Verrucomicrobiales bacterium | reverse complement strand
TCGTCCAGCCCCACTACCACGCCATCGCCCGCACCGCGCAGGACTACGAGCGCATGGCCATGTCCGGCGTCGTCGCGGTCTGCGAGCCCGCCTTTTGGGCCGGTTACGACCGCCGCTTCCCCGAGACCTTCATCGACTACTTCGTCCAGATCTCCGAGTTCGAGCCGACCCGCGCCACGCAGTACGGAATCCGCCACTATTGCTGGGTCGCGTTGAACCCCAAGGAAGCGGAGAACCCCGAGCTCACCCGCGAGGTGCTGCGGGCCATGCCCGAGTTCCTCGAAAAGCCGACCTGCCTCGGCGTCGGCGAGACCGGCCTGCACAAATCGACGCCGAACGAGATCGACGCCCTCCTCGCCCATGTCGAGCTGGCCATGGCCCACGGGCAGCTCGTGCTGATCCACACCCCCCATCTCTCGGACAAGGCCCACGGCACCAAGACCGTGCTCGAAGCCCTCGCCGGGCTCGACATCGACCGCAGCCGCGTCTGGATCGACCACGTCGAGGAGCACACCGTGAAGCCCGTCCTCGACGCCGGCTACTGGGCCGGCATGACGCTGTATCCGATCACCAAATGCAGCCCCCGCCGCGCCGTCGATACCCTCGAAAAGTACGGGCGCGAGCGTCTCCTGGTGAACTCCTCCGCCGACTGGGGTCCCAGCGACCCTTTCACCCTGCAGGAGTGCATCCTCGAATACCGCCGCCGCGGCCACAGCCTGCAAGAGGCCATCGAGGTCTTCCACAACAACCCCTGCCGCTTCCTCGGCCAGAACCCCAAATGGGACATCGCGCCCATCCGGGTCGAGGTCGAGGCGGCGTGATCGACGTAGCGACCTGCGCTCACCACCCCGGCGGGTTCAAATCGTCGCAGCCGCCCGCGAAAAATTAGCAAACCTCCGTTCACTCCTCCTCGCCCTCGTATTCCGCATCGTCCCAGGCGTCCACATCGAAAAGTGCGCCCATTTCGTCATTCAAGCCATGTCAATATTGCAAGTTTCTTGCATTTAAGGGTCCCGTCGTGTAGCTTCCGCCTCCGTCCATGCCCACCTACGTCTACGAAACCATCCCCCAGCAGCCCGGCGAAGCGCCCGAGCGTTTCGAGGTGAAGCAGTCGATGCGAGACGAAGCCCTCAAGACTCAGCCCGGCACCGAGCGTCCGGTGCGGCGGATCATCAGCGGCGGCCTCGCCATCCCTAAAAAGATGAGCAGCTCGGTCGCCTCGCCCGACGGGGATTGCTGCCCGACCTGCCACTGATGCCCCTCTCGCTCTACGACACCCTCAGCCGCGAGATTCTTCCCGTCCGCCCCATGGACGGCGAGACGCTGCGCTTCTACTGCTGCGGCCCGACCGTCTATGGCCCCGCCCACATCGGGAACTTCCGCACCTTCGTAATGCAGGATGTCTTTCGTCGCGTCGTCGAGGCCGGCGGCATGGCCACCCGGCACGTGCGCAACCTCACCGACGTCGACGACAAGACGATCCGCCGCTCGCAGGAGGAGGGCCGCAGCCTCGCCGAGTTCACCGCCGCGTGGACCGTCCGCTTCCACGCCGACTGCGCCGCTCTCGGCATCCTGCCCCCGCATGTCGAGCCCTCCGCCGTGGCGCACCTGCCCGAACAGATTGCCCTGATCGAGAGGCTCATTGAAAAAGGCCACGCCTACCGCGCCCACGACGGCTCCGTCTACTACGACGTGCGCTCCTTCCCCGGCTACGGCAAGCTCTCGCGGCTCGCCGAGCGCGAGATCACCACCGACGCGCCCGAGCGCGAGCAGGCCGACGAGTACGACCGCCACAGCGCCGCCGACTTCGCCCTGTGGAAAGCCGCCCGTCCGGAGGACGGCCCCAACCGCTGGCCCTCGCCCTGGGGCGAAGGGCGCCCCGGCTGGCACATCGAGTGCAGCGCCATGGCGATGAAGCACCTCGGCGAGAGCTTCGACCTTCACTCCGGCGGGGTCGATCTCGTCTTCCCCCATCACGAGAACGAGATCGCCCAGAGCGAAGCCGCGACCGGGCGCCCCTTCGCGCGGCATTGGTTCCACGTCGCCCACCTCACTGTCGAAGGGCGCAAGATGAGCAAGTCCCTCGGCAACCTCCACATCCTCGAGGACCTCGCCGCCCGCGGCCACCGCCCCATGGAGCTGCGCTACGTGCTGATCTCCGGTTGCTACCGGCAGCCGCTGAACTTCACCTTCGCTTCCCTCGCCGCCGCCCGCAAAGCCCTCGCCCGTCTCGCCGACTGGCAGCGCCGCCTCGGCGGCCCGCCCGACTTCCTGCTGCCCGGCGAAGAGGATTTCGGCCCCTTCGGCCCCGTCTACGACGCCCTCCTATCCGATCTGAACACCCCCGAAGCCCTCGGCCGCCTGCACCGCATCGGCCGCGAAGTCGTCGCCGCCGCCGAGGGCGGCACCCTGCCGCCGCAGGAGTTCGAGACCGCCCGGCACGGACTCGCCCTCGTCTTGCAATGCCTCGGCCTCGACCTCTCCGAGACCGACACCACAGCCCCGCCCGCCCCCGAAGCGCCCGCCTGGGTCCAAGCCCTCGCCGCCGAGCGGCTCGACGCCCGCCGCCGCCGCGACTGGGACGAAGCCGACCGTCTCCGCGACCAAATCAAAGAAGCCGGCTGGCTCGTCCGCGACGCCCCCGACACCTCCACCCTTGAACCCCTCGGCCCGCCAATCGCGACCTGACCCTGTCAACTCACGGACTCAACCCTGTTTGGCCGCCGGCCTGACCCTGTAGGACCGTGAACCGTTCACCGCCCGACATTCATAATTCATAATTCATCATTCCTCCATGTCCCCCCTCGAAGAGCTCCGTCACTCCGCCGCCCACGTCCTCGCGACCGCGCTGCAGCGGCTTCATCCCGAGACGAAGTTCGACATCGGGCCCCCCACCGCGAGCGGTTTCTACTACGACATCGATTGCCCGAAGCGCCTCTCCACCGAGGACTTCGCGGCGATTGAGACCGAGATGGCGCGCGTCATTGCCGCCGACGAACCCTTCGAGCGTCGCGTCGTCGGACGCGAGGAAGCCCGCGCCTTCTTCGCCGAGCGCGGCCAGACCTTCAAGATCGGTCGCCTTGACGACATCCCGCCGGACGAAGAGATCACCTTCTACGTCAACGGCGACTTCACCGATCTCTGCGCCGGCTCCCATGTGCCTAGCACCGGAAAGATCGGGGCCTTCAAGCTGCTCGGCGTCTCCGGCAGCTACCATCGCGGCGACGAAAGCCAGCCCCAGCTCCAGCGCATCTACGGCACCGCCTTTCCCACTGCTGCGGAACTCGAGGCCCACCTCGCCGCCCTCGAGGAAGCAGCCCGGCGCGACCACCGCAAGCTCGGCGCCCAGTTGAAGCTCTTCCGCCTCGACTCCGGGATCGGCAGCGGCCTGCCCCTGCTGCTGCCCCGAGGCGCGACGATCCGCGCCCAGCTCGAGACGATGCTTTCCCGCAAGCTCGAAGACTACGGCTACGACCGCCTCTACTCCCCCCACATCGGAGCCATCGACCTCTACAAGACCTCGGGCCACTACCCCTACTACGCCGAGAGCATGTACCAGCCCATCCGCATAGAGGAGCGCGAGTTCCTCCTCAAGCCGATGAACTGCCCCATGCACATCCAGGCCTACACCGCCGAGCCGCGCAGCTACCGCGACCTGCCCCAGCGCTACGCCGAATACGGCACCGTCTACCGCATGGAGCAGAGCGGCGAGCTGAGCGGCCTCGTCCGCGTGCGCGGCTTCACCCAGGACGACGGCCACGTCTTCTGCACGCCGGAGCAGTTGAAGGACGAATTCAAGAGCTGCCTCCGCCTCGTGCAGGAGGTGATGGCCCTCTTCGACCTGCGCACCCGCTGCCGGGTCTCCCTGCGCGACCCTGACAATCTCGACAAATACGTCGGCGACGACAGCCTCTGGACCCCTGCCGAAGCGTGCATCCGCGCAGTCGTCGACGAGCTCGGCCTCGAGCACAGCGTCGGACTCGGCGAGGCCGCCTTCTACGGCCCCAAGCTCGACTTCATGGCCCTCGACGCCCTCGGTCGCTCGTGGCAGCTCGGCACCATCCAAGTCGATTTCAGCCTGCCGGAGCGTTTCGCCCTCGAGTTCACCGGAAGTGACAATGCAAAACATCGCCCCGTCATGATCCACCGCGCCGTCTTCGGCAGCGTCGAGCGCTTCCTCGGGCTACTCATCGAGCACTACGCCGGCGATTTTCCGCTCTGGCTCGCCCCCGAGCAGGTTCGCATCGTGCCCATCACCGACGCCCAGCTCCCCGCCGCCGAGGCCCTCCTCGCCCGTTGCAAAGGCCTGCGCCTGCGGGCCGCCATCGACGACTCCAGCGACAAGATGGGCGCGAAGATCCGCAAAGCCGAACTCGAGAAGATCCCGCTGACCGCCATCCTCGGCAAACGCGAGGTCGAGAGCGGATCGGTCGCCCTGCGCAGCCGCGCCAAGGGCGACGAAGGCGCCCTCGCGACCGAGAAATTCCTCGAACGCTTGAAATCCGAAGCCGCTCTGCCATCCTGATCGCGTCGGAGTCGCTGCGATCTTTCTCGCGGCCGCGACAAGAATTGCCGGAGCCTCCCGGCCCACCGCCGCCATGAAGTATCTGCTCATCGTCTGCCTTGCGGGTCTCGTCGGCTGCATCGACCAGGGCGTGCCCGAGCCCCACCAACTCGGCTACGAGGTCGTCGCGAGCGCGCCGCACGAAACCTTCGCCTCGACCCAGGGACTGCTTCTGCACGAGGGCGTCTACTACGAGTCCACCGGAGGCTACGGCACATCGACCCTGCGGCGGGTCGATCCGGCCACGGGCAAAATTCTCCAGGTCCGAGATCTTCCTCCCACCGTTTTCGGCGAAGGGCTCGCCCTGCGCGGCGACCGGCTCTACCAGCTGGAGTGGAAAAGCGGCAAGGGCTTCATCTACGACCGGGAAAGCTTCGACCGCGTCGGCAGCTTCCTCTACGAAGGAGAAGGCTGGGGCCTCGCCTGGGACGGCACCCACTTCATCCTCAGCGACGGCACCGACCAGCTCCGCTTCCTCGATCCCGAGAGCTTCGCCGTGTTCCGAACCCTGGGCGTGCGAAACCATCTCGGACCCATCGATCAGCTCAACGAACTCGAGTTCATCGACGGCAGAGTCTACGCCAACCGCTGGCACCGCGACGACATCGTCGTGATCGACCCCGTCACCGGGCACGTCGAGGCCACCCTGAACCTCGCCGCCCTGGAGCGCCCCCGCCCCCGCGACCCCGAAGCCGTGCTCAACGGCATCGCTTGGGATCCTGCGGAACGCCTCCTCCACGTCACCGGCAAACGCTGGCCCCGCGTCCACGTGCTGCGGATCCGGCACCAAGAGGAAGGACGGGATCGGCGGCGCTGACCTGCGGCGACGACACCACCCGCCACCCGGCTCTGACCCAATCGATCCCGAAGCCCATTGATTGCAAGGGAAAGGCGCACTGAGGGAGGCTCTGTTCCGAGGCGTGCCGTTATCGCGCACTGGTGCTTCGGTCCGGAAACCTCCAGACTGGCGCCATGCCTGCCACCTCCCCGAACCCGCCGACCCAGCCACGCGCCCCTCGACCGCATTTCTCACGCCCGTCCCTCC
>SLGN01000143.1 GCA_007123695.1 Verrucomicrobiales bacterium | reverse complement strand
CGCGCCTTCGGCATCCACGGCAGCAGGAACTCCAAGTGGAGTTCGAAGTCGCCGAACTCGCCGCTGGTGATGGCGCCCTGGGTGAGGAGTTCGCCGTCGAGCACGGGCTTTTCCCAATGCTTGGCGGCGGTCTCTTCGCTGCCGTCGAAGAGCACGAGCGCGCCTTCGGGCGGCGCGGCGCCGAGGGTGGGGCTCTCGCGCTCCACTTTTTCGAAGACGAGCCGCATGGAGGAATCTTCCGAGTTGGTCGCCTCGATGGCGCCGTCGCGCAGCACCGCGGTCCACTCGTCTTTCCGGAAGGTCACCGAGCCGTCGTCGGCACGCTTGCCGCGGGTCGATTCCCTCGGCTTCTCGCCGTCCCATCCGTCGCCGGGGAGCCCGCCCCGCGAGACCACCGCGTCGAATTCCCCGTCGCCGAGGGCGACGACCTGCAGGCCGATCCGGCCCTCGGGAAAGTCGGCGACGTATTCGCCCTGGATGGCGAAATCGGGATCCTTGGCCGCCTCGGCCGCATCGACGGTGGCGGCGAACTTTTCGGCGGCATGGCACAGGGGCGGCAGGGCGAGAAGCAGGGCGGCGGCGGCGAGGAGATGGGCTTTTTTCATGGTGGGGGGGGAAAGTCGGGTTCCGTTGCGCGAGCCGACGGTGGCGGGGTCAGCGGACCTGTAGCCGCAGCCTCGCAGCGTCGGGTGCGGCAGGGGATCCCGTGGCAGTAGCGCGGACAAGAGTGGGGAAGATGCGACGCGCCACGATCTCGCGCTGGCCCACCCGCCTGACGAGGCGGCGGCGGTTCGGCACGAAGCGCGCCCGTACGACGAGCGGCGGCACCCCGGCGACCAGCGGGCGGGGGCTGACGAAGCCGCGCCCGACCATGGCGGCGGTGACGTTGCCCGGCGCGAAATAGACCGTCCGGAAGAAAGGATTGCCGCGGCCACCGAAGATCCGTAGGCGGTCGGGCCGGTCGCCCCGGTTGGCGACACCGGCAAATCCGTTGACGGGCCGGGCGCGGTTCGAAAGCACCGTGGCCATCTGCCCCGGCGCTCCGCCAACCCGGCCGAAGCCGGCCAGCCGGCCCCGCAGCCGGCCCACCGCGACATCGGGCACCACCACCCGAATGTCCACATTGCCGAAATCGAAGGCGTAGGGAAGCACCCCGACGGCGCCGTCGGCCTGACGCAGGACCAATTTGTGGAAGCCCGCCGAAAGTTCTTCGGCAAAGGCGATCGAACCCTCGCTGCTCGCGACGAGCGCTCCGTCGGGTCCGAAGAGTTCGGCGACGAGCCCGGCCACGGGCGGGCCGGAGATGCGGAGGAAGCCCGCCGCCGGGAGCCGCAGGAAATAGGTGTGCCGCGCCGTCTGCGAGAGTTCGCGGGCGAAGGAGCCGCTGCCCGATTCGTAGGGCAGCGCGGTGAGGTCGATGGCGTCGAGGTCGGCGCCGCCGCCGCTCTCGGGGCCGAGCACGGCGAGCAGATGGGCGCCGCCGTCGGCAGGCAGCGCGAACTCCATCGTGCTGGTCGAGGCGAGGTCTCCGATTTCGTCGCCCCGGTAGGTCAGATGGGGCTCGCCGGGGCGCAGCTCGTCGCCCTCGGAGCGGGCCGGGAAGACATGGAGGGCGAGCCGGTCGCCCTCGGCCACGCCGAGCGTCTCGTAGTCGAGCACGGCGAGATGGTCGGCGAAGCCTCCCTGCGAACCCCACTCCTCGAGCGCACGCCACGGCAGCACCGCGACGATCACGTCGTCGCCGATCCTCGCGCCTCTCTCCAGCGCTGCGCCGGGATGGTCGGCGGGCCGGGAAAAGCCGTCGCCGTCGGCATCCGCCACGAGCACGCCGACGGACCCCGGCGGCACCCGCACCGCGCCCAACTGGAATTCGACCGAGACGGTCGCCGCAGCCGGTCCGCAGAGGAGCAGCAATCCGAGGGCGGTCGCTAGCCCGCATTTCCCATGCCCCTTCTGCTGGGGCTTGCTGCGGCCCGCCCTCGTGGCGTCGCGCGACGGAGCGCCATGGGAAATGCGGGCTAGGCGTGGAATCTTCATTTTTGTGGTTCGCGGCGTCTTGGCGTCCTTGCGCCGGTCAAACAAGGTTTACGGAGCGGTGAGGTCGTAGGTCGGGAGATTGCGCCAGCGCAGGGTCTGGACCGTGTCCGACGAGGCTTTCCGCAGCACGAGACCGGCGGCGGGCTCGATCTCCACTGCGTCGGCGGCGGGAAAGTCCTCGGCGTCCTCCACCCACTGGCCGCCAGTGCGGAAATACACCGCCGAGGGCGCCGGGTTCCGGCCTGCGGCCACGTTCGCATGGACGAGCAGTTCGTCGCGACGGTCGGCTGCGTCGGTGGACGGGCTTTCCTCGAAGAGCTCTCCGGAGAGACCCAGTTGGTCGAGCGTCGCGACCACGGGACGCGGCGGCGCCAGGGCGGTGTCGCGGCGGCGCGAGGCCGACGCGGGCACGGCGAGATCGACGGCGCCGCCGTAGACGAAGTCCGTCGCGACGAAGGCGGTCGGCGCGACCGCGTCGGGATGGCGCACCACGAAGGGGCGGCCCGGCTCGAGGACGACCCCGCCGGCGGGCGCGAAGCTGCCCCCCTCGACCCAGCCCGACTCGGTCACGAAATAGCGCCGGTCGGGCGCGAGGTTGATTCCCTCCGTGGTCGTGTCGGGCAGCAGCAGTTCGGAGCCGCGTCCCGTCGCGAGCCGGCCGGTCGAGGGATGGAAGGTGGTTTGGGAATCCGGCGGAAACAGCGCCGCGAGAGTCCAGCCGGGAATCACCGAGACGAGCCCGCCGCCCGCGAGCCCGGCGAGGTCGCCGGAACCGGCTTCGATTTCGACGTGGTCGGCACCGCTGGCGACGATGGGAAAGTGCCGTCCCTCGGGCCCGTCGGGTTCGCGACAGAGCAGGTAGTGCGCCCCGTCGGCGAGTTCGCCCGCGTCGAAGGCGGGCGATCCCGCAAGCACGAGGCGCATGCGTCCCCCGCCCTCGTCCGTAGGCGCCCCGGCAACGCGGCCCGCCCAGCGCGGAGCGGGATGGAAGGGAACCGACACCCTCGTGTCGGAGCCCGGCGGACAGTCGAAGCGCAGGTAGCCGACCACGGGCGAACGGGCTTCGTCGGCGGGTAGTTCCGCCGCGACCATGGCGAGGGCGAAACAGCCGAGCACGCGCAGGATTCGTCGGTGGTTTGCTATCGTCGTGCTCATTTCGGACCGACGGGGATGATGGCGCATTTTTCCCGTCCGGTCAAATCCATCGATCCCGTCGTCGCGCCGAATTTGACCGATTTCCGCCTATTTCAGGAGGTCCGACGATTCGGGGTAGAGCCGGGCGAGCAGTTCGCGGACGGACCTGCCGAGGGCGGCGGCGACGTCGCGATCGAGCGCGGGATCGGTCTTGGCGCTGCCTCCGCGTTTCCACAGCCCGTCCCAGACCTTTTCGCTCTCGTCGACGAGGGCGGTGGCGACTTCCTCCCATGCTGCGGGATTCCCCGCGGGATCCTGCCAATTGCCGCGGCCCCTTCCGAAATGGGCCACCGCGAGGTAGAGCACGAGAACGGCCTTGACCTGCTCGCGGAAGTGCGGCGCGCTCCACCGCACCCGGTCGCCGCCGGCTTGGACGAGATTGTAGCCGCGGGCGAGGGCGTAGGTGGTGGCGCCGCCCGCGAGCATGCCGAGCAGGGCGCCGCCGCCGAAGGTCAGGCCGCCGGCGAGGAGGTCGGCGGCGAGACCGCTGAAAAGACCGGTGCCGACGCCGCCGAGGGCGGCGGCGATGGATTCGTCGATGTTCCGCCGCACCTCGAAGGCCTCGCGCTTGCGGGCTGCGAGTTCGGCGGCGCTCTCGCCGGCGAGGCCGTGCAGATCGATGATCCGGTTCATCGCCGCGCGGGTCCTCTCGGCGAGCCGTTGGTAGAGCGCGCGCTGGATCGCCTCGAATTCGGGGTCGCGGCCGCCCTTGACCACGAGCAGTCGCAGCTTGTCGACGAGCCCGTGCGAGGCGAGCGCTTCGGTGTCGAGCAGGCTGGCATGGACGAGCCGGGCCATCGCCGCGACCGATTCGTCGAGAATGCCGAACTGGCGCTCCAGCCAGACCCGCCCGAGATGGCGCGCCGTGTCCGCCTTGGCGCCGCCGAGAATCGCGGCGGCGTCTTCGAAGAGGCGGTGCTCGTGGAGCCAGCACCTCGTGAAGGCGTCGAGGCTGGAGACCTTTTGCACCGCCGGATGCCGCGCGAGGCGTTCCCGCCATTCGTCCTCCAGCGCGGCCTGCCCCGGTCCGCCGGGCGCGCCGGTCTGGTTCAGCAATACGAGCACCGGCTTTCCGACCCATTCGACCACCTCCAGCTCGAGATCGATGTAGGCGGTCGCTTCGGGCGGCTGGGAGGCGTCGACGAGGTAGACGACGAGGTCGGCCTGCGACTGGACGTTGGCGATGGCTTCCTGGCTGCACCAGAGCGAGCGGTCGGCGACGCGGTCCCATGCCTGGTGGAGGATCCAGCCCACCGGGTTGCGGCTGGAGCGCAGCCGTTTGGCCAGCTTGGCGAGGTTCGCGCCGAAGCCCGGGGTGTCCCAGAGCAAGGCGCGCCGCCCCTCGGACTCGACGAGCAGGTGCGATTCGGGCACCAGGGTCACGTGCGCGCTGTCGGCCACCTCGCCGACGTCGCGCCGCAGCAGGGTGCGGGCGAGCGCCGTCTTGCCCACATTGGTGTGCGAGATCAGGCTCAGGACAATTTCGTCGTCCGGCGGGGCGGGTGGCGGGCTCATGGAGTCACGGGCTCACGGAGGGCGCTTCGGCGGGGCTTGCGGGGTGGACGAGCAGGCTGGCCCCTTCGTCGGCGAAAAGGCGTCGCCAGGCCGCTTCGCGTGCGGCGCGGCGGGATCCGTCGTCGCCGAGCTGGAGCGAGCGGCGGTCGAAGGCGGTCGCGTCGAGCAGCAGATGCCGCGCCGTGCCGCCGGTCCGCTCGCGCAGCGTCCGCCACAGCGCCAGATGCGTCTCGCGCTCGGGCGTGGCGGAAAAGGAGAGCACCGCCGCGACCTCGGCGCCTCCGGGCACGGCGTCGACGGCGAAGTCCTCCTCTTCTCCGAAGGCGATCGTGGCGGCCCAGGTCGCGGCGACTCCGGCGCCGAGCTCGTCCTCGAGCCGGGCGGCGAGGTCGGCACGTGCTTTTTCGTCGGGCTCGAAGGCGTAGGGCACCAGCACGACGGCGCGATCGGCCCCGGTCGAGGTCGCGAGGAGCCTGGCGAAGTAGCGGGGCGAAGTGTCGCGGTAGGGCAGCCGGACGGCGAGCCGGGCCGCGCGGATCCGCCAGAGCGCCGCCAGCGCCGCCCGCGGGGCCGCGACGAAGAGCGCGATGGTGAGGGCGTACCAATGGATCCAGCGCGCCGCGCTCTCGCCGGCGGTCCCGGCGCCGCGGATCGCCTCGAGTTCTGCCACGCTCGGCAGCTCGCCGCCGAGCAGGGCGGCGGCCGGACCGAGGACGACGCCGAGCAGGGTGCGCAGGGTCGCCGCATCGGCGATGAAGGTGCTCTCCCACACGGCGGTGTATTCGTTGGCGAGCCCGTGCAGATACATCCCGGCCACGGCGGCGAGGGCGAGAACGAGTGCCGCCGCGTGGAGCAGGGCTTTG
>SLGN01000241.1 GCA_007123695.1 Verrucomicrobiales bacterium | reverse complement strand
CCGGCGCGTCGAGATGCTGGAGCGTCTCGCCGAACAGTTGTCCCGCCGCATGCGCAGCATCCGGGCGCGCGAGGCTGCGCTGGCCGCGCGCGAGGAAAATCTCGCCCTGCGCGAGCGCATGGCCCGCGAGCGCGAGGAGGCTCTCGCCGCGATGGAGGAGATGCTGCAGTCGCGCGAGGCGATCCTGAAGCGGCGCGAGCGGCTTCCTCCCCCGCAGACTTGGATCGGCCCTCCCGCCCCGGAGATCTACGGGCAATACGCCGCCGTCCTCGACGGGGCCACGATGCAGTTCTACCACAAGAAAAACGCCGAGCAGCGCGTGCCCGTGGCCAGCACGCAGAAGCTCGTCACCGCCCTCGTCGTCTGCCAGGAGGGCGGCCTCGACAATCTCGTCGAAGTTCCCGAACTGGTCCTCAAGGTCGAGCCCACCGTCGTCGGAGTGAAGCCGGGCGAACGCTACACCCGGCGGCAGCTTCTCACCGCCCTGCTGGTCAAGAGCGGCAACGACGTCGCCGCGACCCTCGCCGTCGACAACGCCGGCAGCGTCGAGGCCTTCGCCGACAAAATGAACAGCCTCGCCCGCTATCTCGGGATGACGGATTCGAACTTCGTCAATCCGCACGGACTTCCCGCCGAGGGCCAGTATTCGACGGCGCGGGACATCGCCATCGCCGCCTTCGAAGCCTACCAGATTCCCGAAATCCGCGAGATGGTCTCGACCAAGACCTACGACTTCGTCTTCAACGACGGGCGCGTCTACACCCTGCCCAACACCAACCGGGTCCTCGGCCAGATGGAGGGCTGCAACGGGATGAAGACCGGCTTCACCTACGCCGCCGGCAACTGCCTCGTCTGCAGCGCCAGCGTCGATGGAAAAGACCGCATTTCCGTGGTGCTCAAGAGCGCCCGCCCCCAGGTCCAGGAGGACAGCAAGGCCCTGCTGGAATGGGCACTCGGCCTCGAAATGACCGGGCCGATGGACGACGGGGGCGCCTTCGAGTAGTCCGGTGATCGCGTTTCCGCCACGGGGTTTGCCTCGCCGGCGGACGAGACCTGGCTTCCTTGTGCTACGAAGAGGGGGCGGACGGTGGCGAGACGAGGCCCGCCGTGTTCACCGTGCGGATTCGGTAGACGGGGCGGGCATCGGCGGGCGTGTCCTTGTCCTCGAAGCGCATCTCCACGAGAGGCGCCGTCGGCGTGTCGCTGTATTGCAAGCCTTGGAACAGGGGGCGGCCGAAGGGATTCTTCGGTTCTTCCGGCACCTGCGCGACGACCTCGCCGTCGCGTTCGACGAGGAAATGGGCGATGCCGCTTTCGAAATCGGCTTCGGCCTCCCAGGTGACGACGCCTCCCTCGGCCCGGACCGAAGTCGGAGCCGGCGGCGGAGTCGTGTCGGGCACCTCCGTGTTGACGACATACTGCGCCCACGCGGCCGCGATGGCGGCGTCGGGCAGCCAGACGGCGGTGGCGGGATCCCCTTTGAATTCGGACTCCGGAACCGCCTCGGTCGCGAGCAGCGGCGCGAGCCACGCGTTTTCCGTGGGCATGGGGCGCAGCGGCTCGCCCGGTTTTTCCGGCAGGCGGGCGGAGAGGCAGGCGTCGAGCCACGGGATCGCGAGGTAGCGCTGGTTGCCGCATTCGTGCGCGGTGAGGGGATCGACCGCGACGCCCACGAGAGCGCCGCGCCCCCGCAGCTCGAGGAAGAAGCGCTCGTTCGCGGGCCAGACGCCGGCGAAGCGCCCCTCCTTCACGGTGACGCCCTCCTTCGTGCCCGGATTGCACATCATGGGAACTCCGAGAACCTCGTCGGAGACCTCGTGGGCGCGGATCGCGGAGCGGTCCGGATTCGCCTCGAGCAGAGGCACTCCGCTGCGCAGCCAGACCGCGACGACGCGATCGGGATGGAGCAGGGCCATGCCGCCGCACCAATGCCCGCCGCCGCTGTGCCCCCAGAGGGCCCAGGGCGCCTCGGCGAGTTCCGGGTGGCCCGAGGCGGCCCCGAGATCGGCGAGCGCCTGTTGGAACGCCTCGGCGGAACCGTTGCGCGGATCGCACCACATCTGGCAGTCGGCATCCTGCGGCTGTTCGTAGGAGGGGGCGAGCAAGGCGCAGCCGTGTTTCCGCGCGAGGGCTTGCCAATGCAGGTCGAAGGCGCCGGTCTGGCCCGACTTGCACGAGCCTTCGCCGCAACCGTGCTGGTGGACCACCACCCCGCGCAGCGTCTCCACCCCGGGCGGGATCCAGATCGTGTAGTTCACCGGGAAGACGAGGCCTTCCCCCGCAGGCGCGGCCTCGTAGCGGACCCGGTAGTAGGGCGGCTCCGCCGCAGGAGGATCGTCGTAGGGCGGGACCTGGCCGAAGCCGCCGAGGGGCAGCAGGACGAGGGCCAAAACAACGAGAGGCGCGAGAGTGGCGCGCGCGGCGGCGATGAATCGTGGAGCGAACATGGGGAATCGGGATGGATGCGAAACGGGGGATGGTTGCGGGGGATGGTTGCGGAAGCATCGGGATTCTTTCCCGTCCGGCAAGGCGTTTGCTGAGGACGGTTTTGCGCCGCCGAGCCACTTGTCCCGTTGGGAACTAGCCCGTAAACTCCCGCCATGACCCACGGGAACATTTCGACCGACCGACGCGGATTCCTTGCAGCCGGAGGCGCCGCCGCCCTCGCCACGACCTTGCACGAAAGGCTCGCCCTCGCTGCCGAGACCGCCGCCTCCAGCGGTGCCGGAGGCTCCATCCGTCACGCCGCCTGCAAGTGGTGCTACCGGGACTTCTCCTTGGACGAACTCTGCGTCGCGGGCAAGGAATTCGGGCTCGAGGGCATCGACCTGCTCGACCCGGCCGACTTTCCCGTTCTCAAAAAGCACGACATGCACTGCCCCATGGTCAGCTATCCCTCGGCCGAGGTCGAGATCGGCGGCCAGAAGAAAAAGATCGGCTCCATCCCCCACGCCTTCAACCGGCCCGAACACCACGACACCCTCGTCGAGCTCTACGAGCCGCTCATCAAGGAGAGCGCCGACGCCGGATTCACCAACGTGATCTGCTTTTCCGGCAACCGCGACGGACTCGACGACGAGCAGGGGCTCGAAAACTGCGCCGCCGGGCTGCGCCGCCTCCTGCCCGCGTGCGAGCGCCACGGCGTGACGCTGTCGATGGAGCTGCTCAACTCCAAGGTCAACCACAAGGACTACATGTGCGACCTCAGCGAATGGGGCGTCGCCCTCTGCGACAAGCTCGGGTCCGAACACTTCAAGCTGCTCTACGACATCTACCACATGCAGATCATGGAAGGCGACATCATCTCCACGATCCGCAGCCGCCACACCTACTTCAGCCACTACCACACCGGCGGCGTGCCGGGCAGGGCCGAAATCGACGGCAGCCAGGAGCTGCACTATCCCGCCATCGTCCGGGCCATCGTCGAGACCGGCTACGACGGATGGCTCGCGCAGGAGTTCATCCCGAAGCGCGACGACAAGATCGCCTCGCTGCGACAGGCCGTCGAGATCTGCACTGTCTGAAGCCGCCGTCCCGCCGGATGGATCGCCGAAACCTGGACCGGGACCGGCCCCGGAACCCTGCGGAAGGAATTTTTCGGCAGCGTTGAAAATTGGGATTGCTTGTGGAAAAAGATCGGCGTAACTGAGAAAAAATGAAACGCGCCGCCTGCCTCGCTGCCTCCCTCTTCATCCTAGTCGGTTGCGAGACCGCCGAAACGACAAAGCCCCGGCACCTCAGCACGAGCCGAGGGCTGACCGAACGGCAGGCCGGGCTCGGGAACAAGGTGCTCGAAAGGGCTTCCGATCCGAAGGCGGTGGCGAAGTACGAGCGGGTCATCGTCGAGCGCGTCCGGGTGGCCCAGACCAAGGACACGCGCGCCAACGAACGGACGGCGGCGACCAGCCAGGAGGCCCAGAAGCTCGCGGCGCGGTTCCAGGAGATTCTCAAGGAGGAACTCGGCGCCCACTACCAAATCACGACCCGGCGCAGCCGGAACACCGCCGTTGTCCGGGCCACGATCACCGATCTCCGCGCCAGCCAGCCCGGCGTGTTCCTCTTCAACTACTTGCCCTACGCCTCCGCCGTGACCACCGGGATCTCCGTCGCCACCGGCGAGACCGTCGGTGCCGGGAGCACCACCGTGGAGATCGAGGTTCTTGATTCCTATTCTCGTCGACAAGTCTACGCCCTCGTCGATCAATTCAGTGGAAGCAGACTACAGCCCGCCGGCCTGGAGCGATGGGGACAGTCCGAAGCTGCCATGCGTGCGTGGGCACGCAAGGTTCGTCGCGGGCTTCAGGGGGTCCAGCCGCGTCAAGGTTCCGCCGCCGCCGCGGCAAGATCAGGCCGTGGCGGGGCGGCTCCTGGGACGGGACGTGGTGCTTCCGCCGCCGCCCCGCGCCGGACAACGACCGCCCCGGCAGGATCCGCGCGCAGTAAGGGTTCGGCTACGGTTGAGCAGAAGAAAGGGCTTTTTGCGAAACGCGATTCGAACAAGAAAAAGGCAAGATGAGCCAGTTCCCGAAGCCCGACGCCGGAAACGATAGCGCCTTTCCTCTTCTACCGGGAGCCCCCGGCGTCACCTCGGACACCGAAGTTCGTGGTCTGACCAAGCGCGAGTATTTCGCAGTTCACCTCTTCGAAGCCGTCGTTGCCAAGTTGAGCGTAAATTGCACCCTTCAGGACAAAGCCAACTACGCCGTCGAAGCAGCCGACGCCCTCCTGCGTGCCCTTCAAGCGGACGCGGGCAACCGGTCTTGATCCTAGGAGCCTGTCGGATTTAACCCGCCCGGTTGCGGAAAACGGGAATTCGACTCAATTTTCCTCCGTTCTCGTCATTTGTGTTCCCATAAACTCCTCGGGCGTATGAAAATTTCAGCTCGAAGCCAGATTCCCTCGCTCAGACGCTCAAAGTCCGACAGGCTCTTAGATCAGTTCTTCAAGCAAGACCTTTGCCTTCGCAAGCTGCCGCTCGAGGATCAGCAGAGGCTGTTCGCTGAGTGGGCGGAGCGTAGAGGTATTTCCGAGCGCCTTGCCATCGAGACTTTCCCTTGGCTCAAGTTTGCCAAGGGTGCCGCACTGGTTTTCGCATTTGCGGCGATTCTCAGCGTGTCAAAATCGAATCACGCCGCGAACTTGGTTCCTTGGATGCTGTTCCTGCCTTCTCTCATTTTCGCTGTTCGCGGACGCCGCCTAGTCCTGGCGCATTCAGAAGGTGTCGGCGATCGCAAGCCCGATTCCGTTTCGAGGTGATTGACTTTCGTAAATTTGAACGCGAATGAGCGGCAAGCAAGGCGCAGATCGCATTAACGGATCGAGTGCCCTTAGTTTTGCGAGTTACATTTGACCGAGTAGAATCGGAGTAGACTCGGAACGATAAAAATTGATCAATTCTAAAAAAGTATTTGAAAATTCGTATTTATCTTTAAATATTCTTTCTATGGCAAACAACAGGCTATTGGGAATCGGTCGTAGCTACTATCACACAATGTCGCGGGTGGTGGACAAGCGGATGGTCTTCGGGGATAGGGAAAAGGAGGTGTTTCGGAGGATTCTTCGGAACCAGGAGGCTTTCTCGGGGGTCAGGGTGCTGACCTACTGCCTGATGTCCAACCACT
>SLGN01000220.1 GCA_007123695.1 Verrucomicrobiales bacterium | reverse complement strand
ATCGCCGAGGGAGTACGTGCGGAAGACCATTCCCGAGGTGCTGTCGCGCAACCGGAAGTAGAGCGCCCGCGAGCGGGCTCCGTGGTAGTAGGTCATCAAGGAGAACTCCCGGTAGGTGCCGGCGTCGGGGTGCCCCTGCGGAACCCCCACGATCTGGCTCCACATGGGCTGGCCCTCGGTCACCTGCACGGTGACGGGCTTGGCTTCGAAGACACGGTTGATCTGCGGGAAGTGGACGCTGGCCTTGACCCGGTAGGTGCCGATGTTCGCCATCGGATAGCGGCTGTTGATGACCACCTTGTGCTTGTGCGTCTGGCCCGCGCCGAGGACGATCGGGCGTTCGCTCGCCTGGCCGCGCACCGGGGTCACGAGGTTGCCGCGCCCGTCGGTGATGGAGAAGTCGAGCCAGTTGATCCCGCCAGATTCGCCGAAGATGAGGTCGCGCCCCGCGAGGTTCACGATCGTGAGCTCCCCGGTGATCGGTTCGTGGGCGACGAAAACGGTTCGGCTGAGCTTGAGCTCGAGATTGATCTGCGCCCAAGCCGAGGGCGCGGCGAAGAGTAGGGCCGCGACGAACAGGGCGATACGGATCCGGATTTCCATGGAGCCCCTAGTTTCGCGGACAGAGCGTCCGAAAGCAACGCAATTCGCAGAATACCGCCCGCGTTCCCGCCGTCCTCGCATACGGTCCTTCCGGGAGCGTCCCCGATCATTCGTGGAGAACCGGCTCCTTCTGCGGGACCATGGCGTAGGCGAGCGAGGTGATGTGGCTGTTGATCCGCCGCAGGCAGTTGAGATGGTCCACGAGCCCGGGCCGGAAGTCGGGTTCGCCGGGGGCGATTTCGGCACGCTGGTTGAGACGCTGGCAGCGTCGGCACCGCGCGCTCATCTCCTCCTTTTCGCGGATGAACGACCGCGCCTCGGCCAGGTCGCGCGATGCCAGGATCAAGGTGGCCTTTTCCATGCGCAGCATCGTCACGCGAAAGAGGCTCTCCAGCTCGTCGCGTGCCGAGTCCGGGAACTCCGGCGCCTTCGCCGCCATCCGCAGCGCCGCGTCCGTCAGATCGCGTCGGATCACGACGCCGGTGGCGACCAGCTCGTGGGAATAGTCGATCAAGTGGGTCTTCCACACGCTGTCCCCGTCGTCGAGGCTGTCGAGATCGATCTTCCCGAGGTAGGTCGCCAGCTCCTCGGCTGTTGCGACCACTTCCTCTTGGAGCTTGTCGATGCGCACGAAGTTTTCCGAGCGCTTCTCGAAACCGATCTCCCACGAGAGCTTCAGCATCCGGCGGAGATCGTCCAGCATCGGATTCATTTCCCGGGTGGCGTGGTGAAGGGCGAGTGCGGGGCTCTGAAGGATCGATTTGGAAAACCGGGAACGTCGCAGCGGCGGCTCGTCCTGCTCCGGCGGAGCCTCGACGATCCAATCGCAAAGGCGGACCAGCGGACCCAGCAAAGGCAGGGCGGCAAGCCCGAGCAGAAGGTTGAAGCCCGTATGGAGGTCGGCTGCGAAACGTGTCGCGTCGCCGCTCCAGAAGCCCGTGCCGAGCGCCGCGAGCTGCGGCGCGGCGATCAGCGCGGCGCCTCCGCCGAAGAGCCGGAACAAGAGATTGGCGAGCGCCATGCGCCGGCCCTCGAGGGAAGGCCATCCCGCGATCAGGATCGTTAGCGCGGTCCCGATGTTGGTCCCCACGACCCATGGGACGAGGGCGGGAAAGGGGAGCAGGCCGCTTTGTGCGAGACCCAGTCCCAAAGCCACCGAGGCCGTCGAGCTTTGCAGCACAACGGCAAGGGCTGCCGTGCCGAGCGCGATCAGCACGGTGAATCCGCCGAGCGCGGCGAAGAGTTCGGCGACGCCCTCGGCGGCGGCAAGGGCCGTCGATGCGTCGCCGATCATGCGCATCGCGAGGAAGATTAGCCCGAAGGCCAGCAGAACCTGTCCCGCGCCTTTCAGGACGGGGCGACCCACGAAGAGAAAGGCGGCGCCGCCCGCGCTGAGCAACGCCGGCGCGAACTGGTCGAGGCGGAAGGCCAGCAACTGCACCGTCATGGTGATTCCGACGTTTGCCCCCAGCAGCACCGCGAGCATCCGGACCGCCGGCAGGGAAGCCTCGGAGAGCATTCTCACCGACATCATCGCCATCGTCGTCGACGAGGGCGCCACCGCCCCGGCGACGAGACCGCCCGCAAAAGCCTTGGCGCGGTTCGCGGTGAGCCTCCTCATCCACTCGACCAGACCGCCTCCGAAGAGGCGGTCGAGCCCCTTTCGCAGATGGCGCATCCCGAGCAGGATCAGGACGATGGCCGCGGCGATGCGGAAGACTTCCATGGAGCTCCGTCGGTTCGAGATGCCTCAAACGCCGATGATGGCGGCGGCGATGCCGAGGTAGATCAGGACTCCGATGATGTCGGCCAGCGAAGTCACCACCGGACCGGATGCGGTGGCCGGATCGATTTTCAGTTTAGTGAAGATGAAGGGCAGCGACATTCCGATGAGGCTGCCGACGAACACGATCACCACCATCGACAAGGCAACCACGAACGCGATCGTCGGGCCGCCGCGGAAATAGCCGATCACCGCCACCGCCACCGCCATCGCGGCGCCCAACGAAAAGGACACCCTGCTCTCTTTGAGAAAGACCCGGACGTAGTCGCTCATCTTCAGCTCGCCCAGCGCCATGCTGCGGATCACCAGAGTGGCCGCCTGCGATCCAGCGTTGCCTCCGCTGTCGATCAGCAGGGGCAGGAAAAAGACGAGCGCCACGGTCGCTTCGATGAGTTCCTCATAATGAGCGATGCCCGCGCCCGAGAAGATGTTCATGAACACGAGAATCATCAGCCAGGGCACCCGGCGCGCGAAAAGCGCGAACACCCGCGCGTCGGCCAGGCTGGTGTCGAGGGGACGCACTGCACCGCCCTTGTGGATGTCGATGGTCGCCTCCTCGACGGCCACGTCGAGCACGTCGTCGGCGGTCACGACTCCGAGCAGCTTTCCATCCCCGTCGACCACC
Organism: Verrucomicrobiales bacterium; assembly: GCA_007123695.1. GTDB lineage: Bacteria > Verrucomicrobiota > Verrucomicrobiia > Verrucomicrobiales > DEV007 > Arctic95D-9. The sequence continues at coordinate 2,628 of SLGN01000220.1, read as the reverse complement.
GGAAGGGCGAAGTAGCCCGTCCGCTTCATCTCGCTCACGGCGACGCCTTCGGGATCGAAAGCCCCAAGGACCACGGGCTCGCCGGCCATCAGATCCGAGACCTTTCGCTCCGGCTCCGCAAGGATGAGCCGGCGGAGGCGGATGTCGTCGAGGATTTTTCCCGACTCGTCCACCACGTAGCAGACCTGGATGGTCTCGGTCACGGGCGCCTGCCGCCGGATCGATTCCAGAGCTTCGGCGACAGTCTGCTCCGGACGGATCGTCGCAAAATCCGGCGACATCAGGCGCCCGACGCTGTCCTTCGGATAGCCCAGAAGCATCAGGGCCTCCTTGCGGTCGTCGGCGGCAAGGAGATTCAGAAGCCTTTGCGTCGTCACCGCAGGGAGTTCCTCGAAGAGTTCGGTCCTGTCGTCGGGGCTGAGCTCCGCCAGCAGCGTCCGGGTTTCGTGTTCCGTCATTTCCTGAAGCAGGCGCTGCTGCTCCTCGTCCCCGAGGAAGGAGAACACGTCTGCGGCCAAGTCCCGGGGGAGTCCCCGGAAGAGCAGGGTCGCGTCCATCGGCGCGAGCCTTTCGAAAAGGGAGGCGAGCTCCGACGGCTCCAGCTTCTCGGCAAGCTGTTTCAGAGCCGACCATTTCTTCTCCGCGAGAATGGTGCGGACTTGGACGAGGAGGGAACTTGGCTTGTTCATCGCGATGAATCTTGGAAATGACGGGAAGAATGCGCCCACGCAACGGAGCGGCAAGTCACGCTTCCTGAAGATTTCTTCAAGGAGCCCCCCGCGTCGGAGAAGGGGAGTCTCCGCAGGCGAAGCGGCCCGCATTTGCAAACCGGTAGCGAAGATGGAATGCTAGGGCGGAAGAGATGATCCCTGAACCCGGTCGGCTTCCGCACTCTGTCTTCCCTAGATCCGCAATGAGCGATTTCACCTACCACAAACCCTTCCCCCTCGCGCCCGACTCCACCGAATACCGTCTCGTGACGACCGAGGGGCTCTCGGTGGTCGAGTTCGAGGGCCGCGAGATCCTCAAGGTGGCGCCCGAAACCCTCACCCGGCTCGCCAACGAGGCGGTCAAGGACATTTCCTTCATGCTGCGGTCCTCCCATCTCGGGCAGGTCGCCGCGATCCTCGACGATCCCGATGCCACCGACAACGACCGGCTCGTCGCCCTCACCCTCCTCCGCAACGCCGAGATCGCGGCACGCGGCATTCTCCCCATGTGCCAGGACACCGGCACCGCCATCGTCATCGGCAAGAAGGGGCAGTGCGTCTGGACGGGGGGAGGGGACGAGGAAGCCCTCGCCGCCGGGATCTGGAAGACCTACCAAGAGGAAAATCTGCGATACTCCCAGCTCGCGCCCCTCAGCCTCTTCGAGGAAAGCAACACCCGGGACAACCTCCCTGCCCAGATCGAGCTCTACGCCACCGACGGCGACCAGTACGAATTTCTCTTCATCACCAAAGGCGGCGGGTCGGCCAACAAGACCTTCCTCTACCAGGAAACCAAGGCGCTGCTCTCGCCGCAGCGCTTCGTGGCATGGGCCGTCGAGAAGATGCGCACTCTCGGCACTTCCGCCTGCCCGCCCTACCACATGGCCTTCGTCGTCGGGGGCACCAGCGCCGAGGCGACCCTCAAGACCGTCAAACTCGCCTCGACCCGTTATCTCGACGGCCTTCCCACCGAAGGAAGCCCGCACGCCCAAGCCTTCCGCGATGTCGAAATGGAGCGTCTTCTCCTCGAAAAGGCCCGCGAGGTGGGCATCGGCGCCCAGTTTGGAGGGCGCTACTTCGCCCTCGACGTCAGAGTCATTCGACTTCCCCGCCACGGTGCGAGCTGCCCCGTCGGGCTCGGCGTGAGCTGTTCCGCCGACCGGCAGGCCAAGGCCAAGATCACCAGAGACGGCGTCTTTCTAGAACAGCTCGAGACCAATCCCGGGCGCTACATTCCCGAGAAATGGCGCGACCACCAGTTCCATGGCGTGCCCGTCGATCTCAACCAGGGCATGGGCGCCACCCTTGAGACTCTCTCCAAATATCCCGTGACCACTGCCCTCGAGCTGACCGGCACCATCATAGTGGCCCGCGACATCGCTCATGCCAAGCTGCGCGAGATGCTTGAGCGCGGCGAGGACCTCCCTTCCTACTTCCGCGAATTTCCCGTCTACTACGCTGGGCCGGCCAAGACGCCCGAAGGAATGCCGAGCGGGTCCTTCGGTCCGACCACGGCGGGCCGCATGGATCCGTATGTCGATCTCTTCCAGTCCCATGGAGCCTCGATGGTGATGATCGCCAAGGGAAACCGCAGCCAGCAAGTGACCGACGCCTGCCGCAAGCATGGCGGCTTCTATCTCGGCTCCATCGGCGGTCCCGCCGCGATTCTCGCCCAGAACCACATCCGCAAAGTCGAAGTCCTCGATTTTCCCGAACTCGGAATGGAAGCCGTCTGGAAGATCGAAGTCGAAAAGTTTCCCGCCTTCATCCTCGTCGATGACAAGGGCAACGACTTCTTCAAGTCAATCAACCAGTGCCCTGTCTCCTAGCCCGCCCAACGCCACGGCAATACGAGTATGCGGGGACTTCGTGGCAAAAAACAAGGATCATTATTTGCATTTTTCCCCACTAGAGATTT
>SLGN01000125.1 GCA_007123695.1 Verrucomicrobiales bacterium | reverse complement strand
CAGTTGTTCGGCACCGGCATCGTCAAGACCTCCGAAGACTTCGGGGTCCAGGGCGAACTGCCTTCCCATCCCGATCTGTTGGACTGGCTCGCCGTGGAGTTCATCGAATCGGGCTGGGACGTGCAGCACATCGTCCGCCTCATCGTCACCAGCGCCGCCTACCGGCAGGATGCCGCCTTCGCTCCCGAAAAGCTCGAGCGCGATCCCGAGAACCGGCTCCTCGCCCGCGGCGCCCGCCACCGGCTCCCCTCGATGCTGCTGCGCGACCAGGCCCTCGCCGTCTCGGGCCTGCTCGTCCCCGCCGTCGGCGGCGAACCCGTCTACCCGCGCCAGCCCGAAGGCATCTGGGAAGAGTTCTCCTTCGGGAAGATCAGCTATCCGATGCGGGACGAGCCGCAACAGCTCCACCGGCGCAGCCTCTACAGCTTCTTCCGACGCACCTCCGCGCCTCCGAACCTTTTCGACAACGCCTCCCGGCAGGTCTGCACGGTCAAGCCTTCGACCACCAACACGCCGCTGCATTCGCTCGTCCTCCTCAACGACGACACCTACGTCGCGGCGGCACGCGCCCTCGCCCGGCGCATGGCCGCGGAAGGCGGCGACGATGCCGACGCGCGGCTCGCCTTCGCCTTCGAACTGGCCACAGCTCGCCGACCGAACGCCAACGAGGCGCGCCTGCTCGCCAACGGATACGAACGCAGCCTCAACGAATTCCGCAGCCACGCCGAAGAGGCTGCCGCCTACGCCGACCTGAAACCGGGCGAACCCCACGACCCCGCCGAACTCGCCGCCTGCGTGCGGATGGCGCAAGTCATCCTGAACCTCGACGAAACCCTCAACCGGCCATGAACATGAAGCTTCCTTCCGCAACCGAACCCCTCGACCAAACGGGCCCCCTCCCGCAGACCCGGCGCCAGTTCCTCGGGCGCTCCGCCTGCGGCGCCGCCGCCCTCGCCACCCTCCTCGGCAGGGACGCCGCCGCGACCGGAGGCCAGCCCGGCTTCCCCAATCACCTGGCCAAGGCCAAGCGGGTCATCTACCTCATGCAGGCCGGCGGGCCCACCCATCTCGATCTCTTCGACTACAAGCCGGACATGTATGAACGCCATGGCGAGAACATCCCGGAATCCGTCCGCGCCGGCGTCCGCCTCAGCACCATGACGGGGAACTACACCGAACACCCCGTCCTCGCCCCTCTCAAGCCCTTCCGGCAGCATCGCGCCTCGGGCATGTGGCTTTCCGACCTCGTCCCCTACACCCGCGAAATCTCCGACCGCATCTGCCTGGTCAACTCGATGCACACCGAGGCGGTCAACCACGCCCCCGCCGTGACCTTCTTCCTGACCGGCCATCAGCTGCCGGGTCGGCCCAGCATGGGCGCGTGGACGAGCTACGGGCTTGGGTCCGCCAGCGAGGACCTTCCCTCCTTCGTCGTCATGCTCTCCCGCGACCGCGAAAACTCCTGCGGCCAGCTCTTCTACGACTACTACTGGGGCAGCGGCTTCATTCCCGGCAAATACCAGGGGGTGAACTTCCGCAGCCAGGGCGACCCGGTCCTCTTTCTCTCCGACCCAGCCGGGCTCTCCCGCGGAATGAAGAAGGGTCTCGTCGACGACATCGCCGCCCTCAACCGCGAGCGTGCCGAGACCGTGGGCGATCCCGAGATCGAGACCCGCATCGCCCAATACGAGATGGCCTACCGCATGCAGACCAGCGTCCCCGAGCTCGCCGACCTATCCGGCGAGCCGCAGCACATCCTCGACCTCTACGGGCCCGACGTGCAGCGTCCCGGCTCCTTCGCGCGGAACTGCCTCCTCGCCCGCCGCCTCGCCGAGAGAGGGGTCCAGTTCATCCAGCTCATGCACGCCGGATGGGACCAGCACAACAACATCCCGACCCAGCTCGAAGTGCAATGCCGCGACACCGACCAGCCCAGCGCCGGACTCGTCCGCGACCTCGAGCAGCGCGGGCTCCTCGACGACACCCTTGTGATCTGGGGCGGCGAATTCGGACGCACTCCTTTCGGCCAGGGCGACATCAACAACCCCAAAGCCCACGGGCGCGACCACCACGGCGCCGCCTTTTCCCTCTGGATGGCCGGCGGCGGTGTCAAGGCCGGCCACCAGCACGGCAAGACCGACGACTACGCCTACAACATCATCGACGGCAAAGTCCACGTGCACGACTTCCAAGCCACCGTGATGCACCTCCTCGGCATCGACCACGAGCGTCTCACCTACCGCTTCCAAGGCAGGCGCTTTCGGCTCACCGACGTCCACGGGCACGTCGTCCGCGATCTTCTCGCCTGAGCCCCCACCCGAGCCCCGCCTTAGCCACGAGCCAATGGCGCCGTGATAAAAAGGAGAGTCCCAGCCCAATGGGGCGTTCCCCCGCGACCTCGCTACTCCAGCCTCAAAAAACAATTATATGCCTGGTCGGTGATCATTGTTTTTAGTCATTTCTCTTGGCCGACATCGCACGAATCAGGCCAGCGCCATGCCTCGCCTCCCCGCACTCAGCCCCACGAATAAGAAATGGTAAAAAGCAACTTCTCCACTCGACATCTCCCCCATCCGAGCTCGAATCATCTTTTCTCAATCAACAAATTATTAGCCTTGCTTTTATTATAATCTTGCTTTTATTATAATCTTGTGTTCCTCGCATCGCAGGTTGCGCATTGCTCTGGTCGGGAAAAAATCGTGCTTGCCGGAGGGGCCTGCCGGCGCGATCCAGATTGTATGTGGAAAGGCAGATTCCAGACCGAAACCTCGAACCTCGTGCAGCGCTACGGGGAGTCGATCTCCTATGACTGGCGGCTCTACGCCTGCGACATCGAGGGCTCGATCGCCCACGCTGCTGCCCTGCTCGAGGCGGGCATCCTCACGAAAAAGGAGGAGCGTGCCATCGTGCGCGGCCTCCAGGAGATCCGGCGCGAGATCGAGGCGGGCGAGTTCCGCTTCCGAACGAGCCTCGAGGACATCCACATGAACATCGAGCGGGCCCTCACCGAGAAGATCGGGGACGCCGGGGCCAAGCTCCACACTGCCCGCAGCCGCAACGACCAAGTCGCCCTCGACGTGCGCCTCTACTGCCGCACCGAGGTTCAGGCGATCCACCTGCGCGTCGCCACCCTGCAGGACGCCCTCCTCACCCTCGCGGTGAACCATCCCTCGGCAGTGGTCCCAGGCTACACCCACCTGCAGCGCGGGCAGCCCGTCCTCTTCGCCCACCACCTCCTCGCCTACCTCGAGATGCTCGAGCGGGACAAGGAGCGGCTCCGCGACTGCTATGGCCGCGTCAATGTCATGCCCCTCGGCTCGGGCGCGCTGGCCGGCTCGACCATCGTCCTGAACCGCAAACTCGTCGCCGAGCGGCTCGGCTTCCCCGCCATCACCCAGAACAGCATGGACGCCGTGAGCGATCGCGACTTTGTCGCCGAACTGCTCTTCGCCATCGCCCTCGCCGGCGTCCACCTCTCCCGGCTCAGCGAGGACGTCATCCTTTGGGCCAGCGCCGAGTTCGGCTTCATCGAGCTGAGCGACGCCCACACCACCGGCTCTAGCCTGATGCCGCAGAAGAAGAACCCCGACGTCGCCGAGCTGACCCGCGGCAAGACGGGCCGGCTCCTCGGCAACCTCGTATCCCTCCTCACCACGATCAAGGGCCTGCCCATGACCTACAACCGGGACCTGCAGGAGGACAAGGAGCCGCTTTTCGATTCCATCGACCAGATCAAGCTCGCCCTCGAGGTCTTCGCCGAGATGATGGTCGCCGCCAAGGTGCGCGAAGACCGGACCCTTGCCGCCGCCTCCGACCCCTTTCTGCTCGCCACCGACCTCGCCGACTACCTCGTCCTGCGCGGCGTCCCCTTCCGCGAGGCCCACGAGATCATCGGCAAGCTCACCGCCCACAGCCTCGCCGAAGGCCGCGGCTTTCCCGAGATGGACATCGAGGAGCTGCGCCGCTTCTCGACCGCCTTCGAGGCCGACGTCTTCCATGGTCTCGATCTCAGGACCGCGCTCAAGGCCCGCAAGGGCGTCGGCGCGCCCTCGCCCGCCAAGGTCGGAGCGCAAATCTCCCGCTGGCAGAGGCGGCTCGCCGCCAAAGCGAAATTCTGAGGAAGGCTGCGCACCTTTTCCGATTTCGCCACCGCCGTTTGCGGCGATAGTGCCGCTCGCTCTCCCATGATTTCCGAAAACCGCATCGACCAACGCTTCGCCGCCCTCCGCAAGTCCGGGGAACCGGCCTTCGTCGCCTACGTCTGCGCTGGCGACCCCGACATGGACCGCTCCCTCGAGATCCTCTCCGCGCTCGAGCGGGCCGGGGCCGACGTCATCGAGCTGGGCATCCCTTTCTCCGACCCCATGGCCGACGGGATCGTCAACCAGATGGCCGCCCACCGCGCGCTTGAGGCGGGTGCCGACACCCGCAAGGTCCTCGAGCTGGTGCGGCGCTTCCGCGAAGGCTCCGAAACGCCGCTCGTCCTCTTCACCTACCTCAACCCCGTCTACGCCTACGGCTTCGCCGCCTTCCACGACACCGCCGCCGAGGCCGGTGCCGACGGCATCCTGCTCCTCGACCTGCCACCCGACGAAGCGATCCTCAACCGCGAACTCACCGAGAGCGGCTGCCTCCGCCACATCCGCCTCATCGCCCCGACGACCCCCTCCGAACGCGTTCCCAAGCTCGCCGCCGCCGCCGAGGGCTTCGTCTACTACGTTTCCCGCGAAGGCGTCACCGGCGCGCAGACCTCGCTGGCCGAGGGCATCGCCGAAAACGTCTCCGCGATTAAGGCCCACACCGAGGTGCCCGTCGTCGTCGGCTTCGGAATCTCCACGCCCGAGCAGGCCGCCGCCGTCGCGAGCAGCTCCGACGGAGTCGTTGTCGGCAGCGCCATCGTCCGCGAGATCGAGCGGCACGGCGCCGACCCCGCAGTCGCGGCCAAGGTCGAGGCCTTCGTCAAACCGCTTGTGGACGCCGCCAAGCGGCGCTAACCTCGTCACCCAAGAGACGCCCGAAACCATGCTCAAGTTCTGGAAGATGAACGGTGCCGGGAACGACTTCGTCGTCCTCGACAACCGCGACCGCTCCCTCGACCTTTCCCGCGAGGAGATCGCCCGGCTCTGCCAACGCCAGCGCGGCGTCGGCGCGGACGGCCTGCTCGCCGTCGAGCCCGCAGAGAACGGCGGCGACCACCGCATGCGCTACTACAACGCCGACGGCGGCGAGGCGGAAATGTGCGGCAACGGTGCCCGCTGCTTCGCCCGCTTCGTCAACTTCCTCGAGGGTCGCCGCCTCGAACGCACCACCTTCGAGACCCCCGCCGGACTCATCGAGGCCGAGTTCGTCGGCGACCAGGTCCGCATCCAGCTCAGCACTCCGCACGGCCTCGAGCTCGGCGCTGCCCTCGACCTCGACGGCGTTCCTCACAGCGTCCACTCCCTCAACACCGGGGTCCCCCACGCCCTCGTGATCGTAGAAGACCTCGCCGCCGCCGAAGTAAAACGCTTCGGCGCCGCGATGCGCTACCACGACCACTTCGCGCCCAAAGGCACCAACTCCAACTTCGTCCAGGTTCTCGGGTCCTCCTCCATCGCCATCCGCACCTACGAGCGCGGCGTCGAGGACGAGACCCTCGCCTG
>SLGN01000367.1 GCA_007123695.1 Verrucomicrobiales bacterium | reverse complement strand
TGCCGGTGGGCATGGCGCTGGATCTATCGTGGCGCGTCGAACTCGGTTAGCGCGACGGGTGCCCGAGCCAAACTTTCCGCTGGCGGGCGCCTGATTTCCGCGCATAGCTTCCGCCATGTCCAACCCCACCTATTTCGTCGTCTCCCGCGAGCTGCACGAAGAGCTCGTTTCCGCCGCCTACCGCCATCGCGGCTACGAGTCCGAAGAGGCCTCCGCCGCCGCCCGCATGTGCAGCGAGGCATCCTGGCACGGCATCCGCACCCACAACGCGCTCAAAGCCCTCCACCTCGACGAGCTCTTCGGCTCGGGCGGCGGAGGCTGCGTGCCCGGCGCCCGCATCGAGGCGCGAGAGACCCGCTTTCCCGCCGTGCAAAGCTGGAACGCGAACCGCAAGCTCGGCCAGGCCGTCGCCTGCGAGGCGGTCGAAACCTGCATACGCCTCGCCGACGAATACGGCAGCGGCACCGTCGCCATCGACAACGCCTTCCACTACCTCTGGGGCGGCGGCTACGTGATGGATGCGGCCAAGCGGGGCTACATCGCCTACACCAACTGCACCTCAACCCTTGCCGAGGTCGTGCCCTTCGGCGGCAAGTTCCCCACCCTCGGCACCAACCCCCACAGCTGGGGCTTCCCCACGACCGACGCCCTGGGCTATCCCGTCGTCGTCGACTGGGCCACTTCCGAAATCGCCATGGGCAAGGTCGAGCAATACAAGCGGGAAAACAAGAAGCTCGAAGCCCCCTTCGGCGTGGACAAGGACGGCCGCCCCACCGACGATCCCTTCGCCGTCGTCGCCCTGCTTCCCTTCGGTCGCCACAAGGGCTACGGCCTCGGGCTGCTCAACGAACTCTACGGGGCGGCCATCGGCGGCTCCTTGCCCACCCTGCGCGGGCGCGCCGCCAAGGCCGAGGGCACCGGCGAGAAAACCACCTGCGCCTTCTACTTCCAGGTCGTCAACCCCGAGGCGATCTCGGGCGGCGGCTTTTCCCAGGGCCGAACCCAGGCCGAGAACATCGCCGCCGTGCTCGGGGACGTCTTCGGCCACGGCAACGAGGGCTGCATGTTGCCCGGCACGATCGAGGCGAACAACGCCAAACTCAGCGAGCAAGCCGGCGGACTTCTCTTCACCGAAGCCGAGATCAAGGGCTTCCTCCATCTCGCCGAGGAATGCGGGATCCCCGCCGCGGCGTGGGATCCATCGGCCCTGCCGACCTTTGCGGGATAGAAACCTCCTTCAATCCCCTGCCGCCTGCTCCTCGATCAACCGCGTGATCGCGAGGGCGACGTCGAGGGCGGCGGCGCCCTGGAGGCCGCTCACCTTAGGGAGGGAGCCCTTGGCGGCGCATTCGGCGAAGGCGGCGAGTTCGCACTTGAGCGGTTCGTCCCGCTCGACCAGCACCTCCTCGCGGACGATCTCGAGACCGTCGCGACGGTAGATCCAACCGCCCTGGTCCTGGTAGTCGAGCGAAAGGTAGGCATCTCCCTGGAAAACCCGGATCTTCCTGAGTCGCTCGGGACTGATGCGGCTCGCGGTGATGTTCGCCACGCAGCCGTTCTCGAAGCGGAGGCGTGCGTTGGCAATGTCCTCGCGTCGCGTCAGCACGGGCACGCCGACGGCGTCGATGCTGGCCACCGGTGAATTGACGAGGTGCAGCACGATCTCGAGGTCGTGGATCATCAGGTCGAGCACGACGCCGATGTCGAGGCTGCGCTTGGGGAACGGCGAAAGGCGGTGGCACTCGATGAATCGGGGCGAGTCCAGCACCTCCTCGAGCCGGCTCATCACGGGATTGAAGCGCTCGATGTGCCCCACCTGCAGGACGCAGCCCCGCGCCGCGGCGAGGTCGATCAGCGCCTTGGCGTCGTCGACGGAGTCGGAGATCGGTTTTTCCACGAGAACGTGCCGCCCCGCCTCCAGCAGCTTCGTTGCGATTTCCCGGTGGGTCGTCGTGGGCGTTGCGACCGAGGCAGCCTCGACGCACTCGACGAACTCCTCGAGGGTGGCGACGGCCTCGGTCCCGAACTCCTCCGCAAGCCCGCAGGCTCGCCCGTAGTCCGCGTCGTGGATGGCGACGAGATCGACCGTGTCCAATCCCGCGTAGACGCGGGCATGGTTCCGCCCGATCGCTCCGACCCCGACAACTCCTGTTTTGACCTTCATGACCATCTTGTTCGTTTACCACCCTGCCTATGCCAGCAAGCCGGGCCCTCGGCAAGCGCGAAGCTGGCGGATCGGTTGTGCGACCGGAGAAAACCCGGCCACGCCGCTACGCCGATCCATGGAGACGCCCGATTCCTGTTGCAGTCCCACCAAAGTGGAAAAGCGTAGACCCGACAAGACAAACACCGAAATCCATGCCCACGCCCAAGCTCATCGCACTCTCCGGCAGCGCCCGCCGCGCCTCCCTCAACCGCGCCGTGCTCGCCACCGCCGTCGCCGCCGCATCCGAGGCGGGCGCCGAAGTCGTCACCGTCGATCTCAACGACTACGCACTCCCCCTTTTCAACCAGGATCTCGAGGACGAGTCGGGCCTCCCCGAAGCCGCCGCGAAGCTGAAGGCCCTGCTCCGCAGCTGCCACGGGCTCATCCTCGCCAGCCCCGAGCACAACAGCAGCTACCCCGCCTTGCTCAAGAACACCATCGACTGGTGCAGCCGGGCGCAGAGCGAGGACGAGCCTCCGCTCGATGCCTTCGCCGGGAAGAGCGCCCTGCTCCTCGCCGCCTCGCCGGGACCTCTCGGCGGGCTCAGGGGGCTCTTCGCCCTGCGAGAACTCTTGCAGAACCTCCGCATCACGGTCCATCCGGAGATGCTCGCGGTGGGTTCCGCCCACGAGGCGGTCGCCGACGGCACCGTCTCCGATCCCGGCTGGTCCTCGAAGATCTCGGGACTGGCGCAGCGCTACGTCGCCTTCGCTTCGCGGCTGTCGGACTGAGGCGGCGCGTCGTCCAGCAGCCCGGCCAGGTCCGGATTTCTGGACCCGTAGCTGACGATGGCGACCTCGAGACCGGCGTCCCGGTGGAGCTGGAGGGCGCGGTGGATCGCATCGAGGATCCATCCAGTCCGGTTGCCGAAGGCGCCGCCGCCGATCAGGGTCAGAAACACCTGCCGCACCCCGGTTTCCGCCGCATTGAGCAGCCCCGCCAGCATCGTCGCCTCGTAGGATGCTTCGAGCACGAGGCGGGCGAAGCCTTCCCAATGCTCCGCCCCGTGTTCCGAATAGGCCACCGGCAACGCCGAACCGTAGACCTGCGACACGAGATGCCCGCAGCCCGGCAAGGTCACCTCGGTGGCGCTTTGCAGGCCGATGCGGAGCCGCCCCCGCAGGACGTCGCGCTCGGTCTCGTCCAACGCAGCTAGCCGCTGCGAGATTTCGGAAAGCCCTTCGCGCGTCGCAAGGGCGTAGCCGTTCCGCATGCTCCAGAGCCGGCCGTCGCCATTCCCCAACGCCTCGCCGAGGTCGGCGAGACAGTCGATCTGCCTGTCCGCCGACTGCCCGGCACCGCCGCCGACGGGAGCGAAATAGTTCCGGTAGATCGTGCCGGCGCCTGCGGCGATGGCCGAGGCGGGGCCCTGGGTGCGGTCGTATTCGTAGATGCCCACCCCTTCCTCGGGCGACACCCGGGGCGACACCATCTCCAACAGATTGAACTGCGAGGCGACTTGGAAAAGCGCCCCCGCATTGGCGGGGTCGGCGTAGAGACTCTGGACGTCGGCGACCACTTCGCACAGCGAGCTAGGACCTCCCGCGACCGTGCATCCGGTGGCGGCCTCGCGCAGCTCCGCCAGCGAAGGCGTCCCGAGACGGCCCCAGCACCACGAACTCCCGTTGGCCCGCGACTTCAGGAAACCGCACTCGAGAAAAAGCTGCTCGCGGACGCTCTCGGGCGTCTCTTCGTCGAGTCCGGTCAATCGTAGGAACCAGTTCATGAAGGCTGCGGCGGGGTGGGACAAGACGGCAAGGCTCGCCGTCCTTCGGCACCTTCCCTCCATCGCCCGAACAGCGCAAGTGGCTGCCGGAATCGGATTTCGAAAGAGCCTGATCGATCCGAAACGATCATTTGCAGGGGCCATCAACTTCCGCTTTTCTAGAAACGAGCTAGCCCCCCGTCACCACAACCCCCCTCCCCCGCCCCATGCTCCCCGAGACCACCCGCCGCTTCGTCCGCCTCCGTCGGGCCAACGCCTCTTGGCTGCTGCTGGCCTCGCGACGGGGGCCGCTCGTCGTCGGTTGCCTGCGTCCCTTGTTCGAGCAAAACCAGGGCGAGCTGCGCTGGGAGGACGCGGTGGAGAAACTGGCCGAAATCTTTGCCGAGCACGCCAACCACGAAGAATTCGCCATCGACCCGGGCGAACAGGTCTCCGCCGCCCGGGCCGAACTCCGCGACTGGCTCAAGCGCGGACTCGTCGTCGAGCGCGAAGGGCAGCTCATCGCCACCGATGCTCTGCAAAAGGCCTTCGATTTCGTCGCCGGTCTCGAAGAGGAGCACATGACCTCGACCGCCTCGCGGCTCTCTACGGTGCAGCGCGAGATCGAGGCACTGGAGGCTCGACTGAACCCCGACCGGAAGAAGCGTGCCGAGCATCTCGAGAAACGGATCGCCGCGCTCGAAGCGGAACTCGCGCAGGTCGAGCGGGGCGAGTTCGAGGTGCTCTCCGGAGCTCCCGCACGCGAGGGGATCCAAAACGTCTACAAGCTCGCCCTGAGCCTGCGGGCCGACTTCCGCCGGGTCGAGGACTCTTACCGCGAGGCGGACCGGAAGCTCCGGCAGAACATCGTCCGCAGCGACCAGAACCGGGGCAGCGTCCTCGACCTGCTGCTCGACGGGCACGAGAAGCTGCTGCAGACGCCCGAAGGCGGCGTCTTCGACGGATTCTACCGCCAGCTCGGCGAGGTCGTGGAACTCGAGGAGATGAAGGAGCGCCTCCGCTCCATCCTCGAGAGCGCCGAGGCCGGCGACTCCCTCGGTCCCCGGCAGCGGGCCGAGCTGCGCTGGCTCGTCCCCGGCCTGGTGCGCGAGTCCGAGCGCGTCATCGAGGCCCGCGCCCGCGGCGAGCGCGACGTGCGCGGTTTCATCAAGGCGGGAGTGGCGGGCGAACAGCACCGGGTGGGCGCCTTGCTCAACGATCTGCTCGAGGCCGCCACCGACATCGACTGGTCCTCCGCCGCACTGCGCCGCTCGCCCGGCCCCTTGCCGCCGGTGGCGGTGTCGATCCCGCATCTGCCGCTGGTACAGCGCCTGCGGTTCAAGGAAGCGGACGCGGACGAGTCCACCGATCTCGACCTGAGCGAGCAGCAGGCCCGCCTCGACGAAGTGGGCGACGACTTCTGGAACGCTCTCGACGGACTCGACCGGCTCGCCCTTCACCGCGACACCCTCGAGGCGCTGCGCGACTCGCCGGAGAGGGCTCTCACCCTCGGCGGTCTCGCCGTCGCGCTGCCGCCTACGCACGATCTGGAGACGCTGGCCTACTGGCTCGGCCTCGGCCGCGAGACCGAGGCGAATTTCGACGAAGCACGCGAAACCTTGGAACTGGCGGATCGCGACGGCATCCCGACCCGCTTCGATCTGCCGCTCGTCTCCCTCGGCGCCGATGCCGTGGAGCGAGCGAACCCCGAAACGCTGGGCTGACGATGGACGAGGAAGCTTCGATGGATTGGCAGGAAACCGACGTCCCCCCCATGGACGAGGCAGCAACCGCACCCGGCACCCCGGTCGAGGTCAAAAAGCTCGCGCAGGAGCTGCTGAAATGCGGCTTCATCGAGAGCGCTTCGGATGTGGCGGCCTTCAACGCCGTCGCCCGTCTGCGCCGCGAGCTCGATGCCGTGCTGGAGCCGCTCGATCTCCGTCTCGAACTCGACGAATCCCGCGGCCTCGCCGTGCTGCGCGTCGCCGACGCCGCCTCGGCCTCGCCCGACAAGGCCTGGAGCCACCCGCTCGTGCGCCGCCAGCGCCTCACCCTGGAGCAAAGCCTGCTCGTCGCCATCCTGCGGCGAACCTATGTGGTGCAGGAACTCGAGAGCGGCATCGGCGTGCGCGAGGTGCGCGTGGCGCTCGACGAACTGCTCTCCGAGTTGCAGGTCTTTCTCCCCGATTCCGGCAGCGACACCAAGAACCGCCAGCGCCTTCTCACCTTGCTCGATCAGCTCAAGCCCCACGGCATCGTCGGCGAGCCCGACTCGCGAGGCGAAGTCATGATCCGCCCGCTCATCACCCGCCTCGCCAATCCGGAGACCTTGAATGCTCTGCTGGCCCATTTCCGGGAGGCTCACCCCAACCGCATCCGGTAGTCCTCGTAGCCGAACTGGCGCACGCTGCCGATCTCGCCGTCTTCGCCGAGGATCGCGATGGAGGGCAGGGGCACGCCGTTGAAGGTCGTCGTCTTCACTATCGTGTAGTGCGACATGTCGTGGAAGACGATCCGGTCGCCGATCGCGAGAGGGGCGTCGAAGCTGTAGTCGCCGATGACGTCGCCGGCGAGGCAGGTGGGGCCGCCGAGGCGGTAGGTGTGCGCCCTTTCCCCCGGCTCGCCGCCGCCCTCGACGACGGGGCGGTAGGGCATCTCCAGCACGTCGGGCATGTGGGTGGTGGCGGAAACGTCGAGCACGGCGATGGGCAGCCCGTTCTCGACGATGTCGATGACGGTGCCGATCAGCACGCCGGTGCCCACGGCGATGGCTTCGCCGGGCTCGAGGTAGAGGCGCAGGTGGGGATGGCGCTCCTGCGTCTCGCGGATGAGCGAGACGAGCCGCGCGACGTCGTATCCCGGCGAGGTGACGAGATGGCCTCCGCCGAAGTTGAGCCACCGCATGCGGCGGAGGTAGGGGTCGAACTTGTCGAAGACGGCGTGCAGGGTGCCCGCGAGGGCCGAGGCGCCCTGCTCGCAGAGGGTGTGGAAATGCAGGCCCTCGAGGCCTTCGAGATCGCCGGGTTCGGCCGCGGCGAGCTGGCGCGCCAGCACCCCGAAGCGCGAGCCGGGGGCGCAGGGATCGTAGATCTCGGCGACCGCCTCGGAATATTCCGGATTGATCCTCAGTCCCGCCGAGATCCGCGGGACGGCGGCGAGGACTTCGTCGCGGTAGCGGCGCCACTGGCCGAGCGAGTTGAAGACGAGGTGGTCGGCGATCCCGAGCAACGCGGTCATTTCCGCAGGCTTGTAGGCGGGCGAGAAGACATGGACCTCGCCGCCGAACTCCTCGTGCCCGAGCCGCGCCTCGTGCAGGCCGCTGGCGGTGGTGCCGGCGAGGTAGCCGCGCAGCAGGGAGTAGAGCCCGAAGCAGGCGAAGGCTTTCTGGGCGAGGAGAATTTTCGCGCCGGTCTCGTTCTGGACCCGTCCGAGGAGTTCCGCGTTGCGACGAAACAGGGTTTGGTCGAGGACGAAACAGGGTGTGTCGAGGCCGCGGCGCTCGAAGGCGGCGAGGAGCCGGGACACCTCGCCGCGGTAGAGGCCGGTTTCGGGTTGGTCGGGAGAGGAGGGCTGCAGGGCCATGGTGGTTTCCATCGGGCCGGGGGACGTCCGTGGGCGGGGATGCGCCCACAGGACTTGGCAACAGAGCCAGTAGGCGAAAACGGGCCGCAGCGCCATCGGAAAGTCCCGCCCCGCGTTCGGGCGATCCGGGCGATCCGGGTGCCTACACCCCTGCCCCGCCCGGGCAAGGCCGGCGCAGCCGAGGCGGCGCGGCAAGGCGGGCGGAAGGGCCGGTTTTCGCCCTTGCATCCACCGCGATTCCGCGCTCCTTGCACGGTCCGTATCCCACCGATGTCCCGCCCACTCGCCATTGCGATCTATGTGCTGACCGCCGCGTTCTTCGCCTGCTTTTTCGCCTACCCGATCTGGCACACCGTGCGCGAGGCGTTCGTGGCCCCGGGCGGGGGGCTCACCTTCGCCTATTTCGCCGAGGTCTTCCGCAATCCGATCTATCTCGAGGGCCTCGCCAACTCCTTTTGGATGGGGCTATTTTCGACCTTGTTCGCCGTGCTCGTGGCGTTGCCCCTCGCTCTCGCCAACCACGGATGGCGCTTCCCCGGACGCGAGCTGCTGAACTCGCTGGTGCTGGTGCCGCTGATCCTGCCGCCCTTCGTCGGGGCGCTCGGGGTGCGGCAGTTCCTCGGGCAGTCGGGCGTGCTCAACACGCTGCTGGCGCAGCTCGGCCTGATGGACCCGGCCTCGCCCTACGACTGGCTCGGCGAGGGGCGGCTCGTCGGGATCGTGGCGATGAACGCGCTGCACCTCTACCCCATCGCCTACCTCAACCTGACCGCCGCTCTCGCCAATCTCGACCCGGCCCACGAGGAGGCGGCGGAAAACCTCGGCTGCCACGGCCTCCGGCGCTTCTTCCGCATCACCCTGCCGCTCATCATGCCCGGTCTGTTCGCCGGGGGCACCATCATCTTCATCTGGTCCTTCACCGAGCTCGGGGTGCCGCTGGTCTTCGATTTCGAGCGCGTCACCTCGGTGCAGATTTTCGAGGGCATCAAGGATCTCAGCGGCAATCCCTTCCCCTACGTCCTCGTCGTCGTCATGCTCGGGGCCTCGACCCTTTTCTATCTCGCGGGGAAATGGTGCTTCGGCCGCGACGGGCTCGGCGGGACGGGGCGGGCCTCGACCGGCCGGACGCTGCGGCCCGCCTCCCCCCTGCGCGCCGCGCTCTGCACCGGGCTCTTCGCGGGGGTGACGGCCCTCGCCATGCTGCCGCATCTCGGGGTGGTGCTGCTTTCCCTCTCCGACGACTGGTACGGAACGCTGCTGCCCGCGTCCCTGACCGGCCAGCACTACCTCGACGCCCTGGGGCATCCCCTCACCCTCTCGTCGATCGGGAACTCGCTGAAGTATGCCTCGATGGCGACGCTCTTCGACATCGTCCTCGGCATCGGAGTCGCCTACGTGGTGGTGCGCACGCGGCTGCCGGGGCGCCAACTGCTCGACGCCATGGCGATGCTGCCGCTGGCCGTGCCCGGCCTCGTCCTCGCCTTTGGCTACCTCGCGATGACCCGCGAGGGCCAGGCCTTCTCCTTCCTCGTGCGCGGCGAGGACCCGGTGATCATCCTCGTGATCGCCTACGCGGTGCGGCGCCTGCCCTACGTGGTGCGCTCGGCCGCCTCGGGCTTCCAGCAGACCAGCGTCAGCCTGGAGGAAGCCGCCCAGAATCTGGGCTGCCCTCCCCTCCGGGCGATGCGGCGGATCACCCTGCCGCTGATTTCGGCGAACCTCATCGCCGGGGGGCTGCTCGCCTTCTCCTTCGCCATGCTGGAGGTCTCCGACTCGCTCATCCTCGCGGAGCAACAGCAGCATTTCCCCATCACCAAGGCGATCTACGCTCTCGTCTCCTCCCTCGGCACGGGGCCGAACCTCGCCTCGGCCCTCGGGGTGTGGGCCATGGTCTTCCTCGGCGTCACCATCCTCGGGGCGGGGCTCATTCTCGGGAAGCGGCTCGGGGCCCTCTTCCGGGTGTGACGCGGCGTCCCGCTACCCGACCCCGTTGACGACGTTCTCGAGAGGCTCGCCGAGAACCGCTGCCCGGGCGATGCGGGCCGAGGTCGAGCGCATTTCCCGCTTCGACTCGACGCTGCAGAAGGCGGCGTGGCAAGTCACCACGAGGTTGGGCGCAGCCGCTTCCTCGGGCGTGCGCAGAGGCTCGTCCTCGACCACGTCGAGGCCCGCTCCGGCGAGCCGCCCCTCGCGCAGCGCCGCGAGCACGGCGGACTTGCTCGCCACCGCGCCGCGCGCGGTGTTCACGAGAAAGGCGCCGGGCTTCATCCGCGCGATTTCGCGCTCGCCGAGGAGATGGCGGGTCTCGTCGTTCAGCGGGCAGTGCAGCGACAGCACGTCGCTCCGCGCGAGAAGTTCGTCGAGGGTGGCGACGCGCTCGACGCCCACCGCCTTGTCGGCGCCGTTGGGCAGGTAGGGGTCGTGGAAGACGACCCGGAAACCGAGGGCCTTGGCCCGCAGCGCCGTCGCCGTCCCGATGCGCCCGAGACCCACGATCCCGAAGGTCAAGCCGCGCAGGCGACGCAGCCTCGGCTCGACCCGGATGACCCAGCCGAGCCGCTTCGCCTCGGCGTCGAGGGGGAAAAGCTGGCGGCACAGGGCGAGGGCCAGGGCGATGGCGTGGTCGGCGACTTCCTCGGTACCGTAGTCGGGCACGTTGCAGACGGCGATGCCGAGGTCGCGGGCCGCCGCGACATCGACGCTGTCGAAGCCGACGCCGTTGCGGATCAAGGCGCGGCAGTTCCGCAGCCGCGCGAGACCGGCGCGGCGCAGCGGAATGTTGTGCCAGGCGACGATGGCCCGCGCCCCGAGAACGGCCTCGTCGAAGTCCTCGTCGCTCTCGCACCGGCGGTAGACCACCTCGGCGGCGGCGCCGACCACTTCGCGCTCGATCACGGATTCGGGATCGCCGATGGGCGACTTGGCCCAATCGACGACGACGACGGTGGGTTTGTCGGAGTCTTCGGACATCGGATCGTTTCGGGACTGGTGCGCCGCCGCACGCGGCCACGGCCGGCAGGGAACCGGGTGCAGTCGCCCTGCGCAACCCTGCCATCGTCACCGCCGAAACCGGTCCGTGCAAGGTCGAAAGCGCTCCGACGGCGCGAAGCGGGCGTCTTGCCGCTTGACGAAAGCCCACACTCCCTCTACATTCGCCGCCTTTCCGTTCCGGGCAGATCCCGGATCGGCCTTTGCTTCCCGGACCATTCCGCCAACAATCCACCCAACCAGCCCCTACTATGCCCGAAGTCGAAGTCAAAAAAGGCGAGCCGATCGACCGTGCTCTCAAGCGCCTCAAGAGCAAAATGGAATCGGAAGGCATCATGGAGGAAATGCGCCGTCTCCGCGCCTTCGAGACCCCCACGCAAAAGACCAAGCGGAAGGCCCGCTCCAACGCCAAGCGGAACAAGAACCGCACCCGCTTCACGCTGCGGACCCAAGCAGCCCAGACCGCCGCAACCCCGGCGCCCCCTGCGACCGAAGAGGCCTGAGAGGGGCGGAATTTCCAATTCGGGGAACGCATCGGGCTGCCGGAAACGGCAGCCCTTTTTGTTGAATAGCTAGCCGAAGGCGCGGACGAAGGCCACCTCCAGCGCGAGCGCCTCGTTCGCGTTGGTTCCGAGGTGCGCGCGCAGTTCATCGACCGCGCCGAGCCTGCGGACGAGTTCGTCGAGGGAAAGGCGTCGCGCCACCTTGGCAGTGGCCTCGGCGTAATCGGGCAGGTCGAAGTGTCCGGCACCCTGCTGCCGCCGCAACGCATCGCCGAACCAGCTCACGAGGTATTCGAGGATGCGCCCGCGCCGGTCGAGGTATTCCGAGGCCGCCAGCGCCGCCCAGTAGTCCTCCCGGTCCTTGAGGTAGGTGCCGTCGGTCTTGTTTTTGTAGAGGGCGGATTCGGCCTTGGCAGCGGCGGCGTTGGCTTTCTCGACCGCTTCCTTCTCCTGCTTGAGCAGGCTCGAAAAGGCCCCGGCGAGCAGGAACGCGTCGGAGAGCCCGGGGGCGCCGGCGGCGGCGCGCTCCGCGAGCAGGTCGAGAAAGGCAGTCACTCCCTCGCCCGGGGTCTCGGGGGCGAGGCTGCCGACCAGCGGCACGCGGATGCACCGAGACAGGATCGTCTCAAGCAGCATCTCGGGTCTCGAGCTGAGCAGAAGAATGCGGCTGGAGGCGGGGGGCTCCTCCAGGGTCTTGAGAAAGGCGTTGCCGGCGCCGTCGCCCATGCGGTCCGCGTCTCGGACGATGGCGAATTTCGTGACGCCAGCCGGCGCCGCCATTTGGAGCACGTGCTCGAGCCCGCGGATCGCGTCGATGCTGATGCGGCGCGATTTCGACTCGGGCGCGACGATGGAGACGAAGCGCGAGCGCAGCTCCTCGAGAGAGCCGGCGGGCTCGGCACGCGGGGTGGGGTCGGCCATCTCGACCATGCGGACGGCGAGGCGCCCCTTCCCGGAGCCGGGGGGGCCGGTCAGGAGGTAGGCATGGGCGAGGCGGCCCGCCTCGGCGGCCCGTTCGACTAGGGCGAGAGCGCGATCGTAGCGGAAGCTCATGGGGCGGAAACGGGAGCAGGAGGCGGCAGCGGTCCGAAACGCTCCTCGAAGACGGCGACGAGGGTGGAGAAGACCTCGTCGACCGAGGCCGATGCATCGACCACGGCGATGCGGTGCGGCTCTTCCGCCGCGAGCGCGAGGTAGCCCTGGCGGACCGTTTCGAAAAAGGCGGGCGGCTGCGCCTCGATCCGGTCGTGCTGTCCGCCGCTCGCGGCGACGGCGCGGGCGTGGCCGGCGGCGGCATCGAGATCGAGCAGGAAGGTCAGGTCGGGCCTCGCCGCGCCCACTGCGAATTCGTTGACCGCACGCACCGCCGCCGCATCGAGTCCGCGCCCGACCCCTTGGTAGACCGTGGTGGAGTCGAGGAAGCGGTCCGCCACGACCCAGGTCCCGGCGTCGAGCGCGGGCAGCACGACCTCGCGCACGAGCTGTGCGCGGCTCGCCGCGAAGAGAAGCAGCTCGCTTTCCGAAGCCATCGCCGCTGCCTCGGGATCGTGCTGCAGCAGATTGCGGATCTTTTCGCCGACGGCGGTGCCGCCGGGCTCGCGCGTCAGCAGCACTTCGCGCCCTCCAGACCGCAACCACTCGGCGAAACGCCGGATCTGCGTGGACTTTCCGCAGCCCTCGGACCCTTCGAAAGAGATGAATTTCCCGCGTTGCAAGGTGATGGAATCGGTTGAAGAATGGCCTTCCTCCGCCCTGCCGTCGGGGCGGGGCGGCGCGCCCACTTTCAAACACGCATCCCATGTCCAATTCAACTGAAATCGCCTTCGGCACGCGGGAAGACCGCGCCACCGTCGAGACCGGCCTCGTCTTTGCGCCCAAGTTCGACGACCACGGCCTCATCGTCGCGGTGGCGCAGGACGAGGACACCAACGAAGTGCTGATGGTCGCCTACATGAACGAGGAGTCGCTCCGCCGCACCCTCGAGATCGGCGAGGCGGTCTACTACTCCCGCAGCCGCAAGAAGCTCTGGCACAAGGGCGCGACCTCGGGCCACACCCAGGTCGTCAGCAAGATCCTCACCGACTGCGACCAGGACGCCCTCGTCCTCAAGGTCCACCAGCACGGCCCCGGCTGCTGCCATGCCGGATACCGATCCTGCTTTTACCGGAATATACAGGAGCCCGGATCGCCCGTAGGCTTGGGCCAGGAAATCGCCGAGCAATCCTACGATCCGGACAAAGTCTACGGCTAAAGTCCCACGCCCTCGCCCTCAGTCCCCTTTCCCATGAAATCCCTCTGGTCCGACACCGAAGCCCGCAAGTTCAAGACCCCGCTCGAAATGCGGGTCTACACCTCGCGCCTCCTCGGCGCCAACCCCGAGCTGGTCCTCCACGGCGGCGGCAACACCTCGGTGAAGGCTTCGGAGACGGACTTCTTCGGCGATCCCGTCGAGCTCATCCACGTGAAGGGCTCCGGCTGGGACCTCGGCACGATCGAGGCGGCCGGCTTCGCCCCGGTGCGGATGGACGCGCTGCTGAAGATGGCCAAGCTCGACCGCCTCTCCGACGCCGAGATGGTGAAGCAGCAGCGCGCCGCCATGCTCGACCCCGGCGCGCCCAACCCCAGCATCGAGGCCATCCTCCACGCCGTGATTCCCCAGGCCTACGTGGACCACACCCACGCCAACGCCGTCGTCGCGATCACCAACCACAAGCAGGGCCGCAAGGTCGTCGAGGACCTCTACGGCGACCGCGTCGCCATCATCCCCTACGTCATGCCCGGCTTCGACCTCGCCAAGACGGTGGCCAAGGCCCTCGCCAAGGTCGACGCCCGGAAGCTCGAGGGCCTCATCCTGATGAACCACGGCATCTTCACGATGCACGACGACGCCCGCGAGAGCTACGAGCTGATAATCCGGCTCGTGACCGAGGCCGAAAAGCTCCTCGCCAAGAACCTCGGAAAATCCTTCTCCCTGCCCAAGGCCAAGGCCAAGGAGGATCTCCTCGGTCTCGCCGCGATCCGCCGGGCCGTCTCGAAGCTGCGCGGCACGCCCGTAATCGCCTCGCTCGACGCCTCGCCCGAGGCCGTCGGCTTTTCCTCCCGCGCCGACGTCGCCAAGCTCGCGACCCGCGGCCCCCTCACCCCCGACCACACCATCCGCACAAAGCGCGTCCCCGCCGTCGTCGGGGCCGACCCGGCCAAGGCCCTCGCGAAATACGCCGACGCCTACCGCGCCTACTTCGAGGCCAACGCCAAGGGCGAGACCATGCTGCCTCCCGATCCGCGCTGGCTCGTCTGGCAGGGGCAGGGCGTCGTCAGCTTCGGCGCGACCGAGGGCGAGGCTGCCGTCATCCGCGACATCGCGACCCACACCTGGAGGACCATCCAGCTCGCCGAATCGGCCTTTGCCGGAGGTTGGAAGCCGCTCCCCGCCGCGAAGCTCTTCGAGATCGAATACTGGGAGCTGGAGCAAGCCAAGCTGAAGAAAGGCGGCCAGGTGCCCATCCATCAGGGCAAGGTCGCCATCGTCACGGGCTCCGCCGCCGGGATCGGTTTCGCCTGCGCCGCCTCGCTCGCGCGGCAGGGTGCGAAGGTCGTCGGCATCGACCTCAGCCCCGAGATCGTCGAGCAGATGGCCTCCATCGGCGGCATCGGCATCGTCGCGAACCTCACCGACGACGCCAAGGTGAAGGCCGCCGTCGAGGGCGTCGTGCGCCAGTTCGGCGGGCTCGACATCCTCGTCAGCAACGCCGGCATCTTCACCGCCGGCGCCTACCTCGACGACCTCGAGCAGTCGAACTGGGACAAGTCCATGGCGGTGAACCTGACCAGCCACCAGAAGCTGCTGAAGTACGCCATCCCCTACCTCAAGAAGGGCCTCGACCCGGCCATCGTCCTCGTCGGTTCGCGCAACGTCAACGCCCCCGGCGCGGGCGCGGCGAGCTACTCCTGCGCCAAGGCGGGACTGACCCAGCTCTGCCGCGTCGCTGCGCTCGAGCTCGCGCCCTTCGGCGTGCGCTGCAACATCATCCACCCCGACGCCGTCTTCGACACGAAGCTCTGGACGCCCGAGAACCTCCGGCGATCCGCCGAGCGCTACAACATGACGGTCGAGGAATACAAGACGCGGAACCTGCTCAAGACCGAGATCAAGTCGCGCGACGTCGGCAACATGGTCGCGGCCATGGCGAGCCCGCTCTTCGGCAAGACCACCGGCGCCCAGGTGCCCGTCGACGGGGGCAACGACCGCGTCATCTGAGCCGCCGTCTCCGACCGGGCATGACTCGCCTCGGCGCCCCCAGATCGAGGAGCAGGTCCACCATCTGTTCGGAAACGCGGTCGAACATCTCGTATTCCTCGTCGGGCAGCATCTTCATGACATGGTCCATGTCGGCATCGTCGAGGATGTCGAGAATCTCCTCGAATGCATCGAGATTGCGCCGGATGCGCCTTTGATCGATGTCGCCCACCACCTTGCCCGCCTGGGAGCAAAGCCAGAGGGCGGGCACTTTCCCCGCCGTGCAAAAAGGATAGAGGAGACGGGCGCAGTCGATCGACTCGTAGGGATCGCCCTCGACAAAGACGCCGACCGGATCGGCGAAGAGGCTGCGCCGGTCGAGAATCAGCGCCATGGTCCAGGGAGATTCGAGGATGGCGTGGCGCAGGGCCGCCTCCGCGACCGCCAGCCGGGGCGAGGGCAGCTTCGCGAAGGGTTCTTCCGATTCCATGTCGGCTTCGAAGTCGGGAGACTCCTCCAGCGCCCTGGAAAACTCCAGAAAAGCTCGACCATAGAGCACCATGCAGGAGCGCTCGGAGGGCATTTCGGAAAGCAGCGCCTCCGCCTCGTTCGCCGCGCCCTCCGTGATCGCGATTGCGAAGAGGGGCAAGCGGGCCCCGAAGCTGTCGCCCGGGTCGTTCTCCAGCAGCTCCCGGTAGAGGGCCTTCGCCTTGGGAAAATCGGACCAAATGCGCTGGATCTCCGCATATTCGTGGAGCGCGTGAAGGTAGCCGAACGAAATCACCGTGCGAACCGACTCGGGAAGCGACGGGTTCTCGTCCGTCGCGTCGCGCTTGCGGCGCCCCGCCTCGATCGCTTCGTCGAACAGTGGCATCGCCTTGTCGACTTCGGGCTCCAAGTAGGCCAAGTTGAGAAGGGCATCGACGCAGTCGGGATCGATCGCCAGCACCTCCTCGAGCTGGGCCCGACGCTCCTCGACCGGACGCCCCCAATCGATCTTGTCGAAACGAAGCAAGGCATCGAAATGGGCCGTTGGCTCGATCCCGCCCTTTTCGAAACGAGCCATCGCCCGCTCCTGAATGTCTTCCGCGCCATCCGGATTCAACGCCGACTCCCAGGCGAACGCGGCGAAAATGCACTGCTGATGGGCGTTGGGGCGGACTCGCACCACCTTCGGCCGCTCCTCCAAATCGTCCCGCTCCTCGCCCGGATCCGGAACCGCCCGCTTGGCGCGCCCGAAGGCTCCGCCGCCCGCTGTCTTCTTCTTCTTTCGCTTGCCCATGGAGAACCCGAGCTAAGCGAAAGACGGAGGTTCCGCAAACGAAACCGTCAGCGCTTCAGACCAAAACCGAAGCCGACCAGCGCGGCCCCGGTCGAGGGAATGTGCTGCCGGCAGAGCTCTCCGAAGGCGGCAGCCCGGGTCGAGAGCCAGCTCCCCCCTCCCTGCACCGCGTCGATGTAGTCGCTCCACAGGCTGATGTGCCCGTTGTATTCGAGAAACCAGATGGCGAGCCCGGCGACGGCGATCAACGTCAGGCCGGTTCGCAGCGCCGCGCGGAGGATCGAGGCCGCGACCATCGCGATCATGAAGCTGAGACCGAAGCGCACCGCTCCCTCGCCGATGCGGTCGATGTCTTCGGCGGCGCGCTCCCCCGCGCTCGGGCCCGCCGTCCAGTTCGTCGGCGCCATCGCCGAGGAGGGCGCGACGGCCGGCTTCGGCTTTTCATCTTGGAAGAGCTTGCGCCCCCCGCTCCACAGGAGACCGCAGAACACAACGCAGCCGGCGGCCAAGAGCAGACGCATCTTGAAACCGGAAAATCCACCGATGATCTCTCCGAAAGCCATGAACAGCGCAAGCTTATTCCAAAACTATGAGAATTCAAGATCCCGGCGGTATCGATGGCACCGGCTCCTTGCCCGGCTAGCCCGTGAAGTCGAGGCCCTCCACGAAACCGAGATTCCCGTTTTCCTCCTCCCACAGCAGCACCCGCCCCTCCTCCTCGTCGTAGATGCGCAGCAGGACGAGGCCCGGCGGCAGGTCGTCGCTCCAGCGGGTCTCGACGAGTTGCTTGATGCGCTCGCAGCAGATCGAGAGCGCACGCAGCCCTCCGCGCAGGTGGTCGGCGCTCGTCACCGTCTCCCAGGTCTTCGGTTCGCCCGGTTCGAGGAAGCACATCTGGATGCGGAAACGGCGCTCCAGATCGCTGCCCTCGGAGTCCTCGTCCTCGGCATCGGGGGGCTCCGCGGAAAAATCCTTCGTCGTTTCCTGCATGACAGGAACTTCCGCCCGCCACGGCCTTCCTGCCAGCGCGAAATGAAGACGGTCTTCGCTTCTCCGCCCCCGCCGCAAAACCCCGCGCCCCGCAAGAAAACGCCTCTCCCCTCTTCCGAACGCTCGCATTTGGCGAAAATCGGGTTTCATTAGGCAAATGGAAGACTCACCGCTTTCCGAAACCGGAGCCGCTGCCGCCTTTCGCGAGGTCGCCGACGAAGTTCTCACCCTTTCCGGCAAGCTCCTCTCCCGGACCGATTGCTTCGGCGAGGACGGGGCCGAATCGGTGCCGCTGGTCGAGGCCGCGGCCCGGTCGCTTGTCGCGGACTTCGACGCCGCCGTCGGTCCCGAACCTGCGGGCGCTTTCCCGGCGGACCGCGACCTGCGCCACGAGGTCGGGAACTACCTCCAGACCATCGGCGGCTTCACCTCGCTGCTGCTCCTGGAATCGGGCCTGCCCGAAGACGTGCGCGACTGCCTCGTCCGCCTCGATC
This sequence comes from Verrucomicrobiales bacterium, assembly GCA_007123695.1. Classification (GTDB taxonomy): domain Bacteria; phylum Verrucomicrobiota; class Verrucomicrobiia; order Verrucomicrobiales; family DEV007; genus Arctic95D-9. Next base: position 459 of record SLGN01000367.1, on the reverse strand, counting down.
AAAACACCAAGCAGCTCGTTTCCCTGCTGCACGCCTGAGTCCCGCCGCGGCAGCGGCTTCGCTCACCGTGCCGGCTCACGGCGCTTCCTTCGGCAGCGACTCCAGAGCCGCGATCCGCTCCGCCGCCGGGGGGTGGGTGTAGTTCCAGAAGACGTAGAACGGGTGGGGCGTCAGGTTGCTGAGGTTGTCGATGCTGAGCTTCTTCAAGGCCCCGACCATCGCGGCCGTGTCGCCCGTGGCCCTGGCCGCGTAGGCGTCGGCTTCGAACTCGTGGCGCCGGCTCATCCAGTTCCCCGCGACCGACAGCAGTTCGTTCACCGGCATCATGACCACGCCGAAGAGCACGAGACTGACGTAGACGGAGGTCTCGCGCACCCCGAAGGCGTCGAAGAGGGCGCGGTTGTTCATCATCGCTCCGAGCAGAAGGAACATGGCCCCCGTGGTGAGGGTGCCGAGGGC
>SLGN01000382.1 GCA_007123695.1 Verrucomicrobiales bacterium | reverse complement strand
GTCGAGGGTCTGCTGCGCCCCGCCACCGCCGACCTCAACATGACGCTCGCCCTCGCCGCGCTCTTCATGATCGTGTGGCTCTGGCTCTCGATCAGCGAACTCGGGGTGTGGGGGACCATCGTCCACATTTTCGGGCCCAAGGGCGGGCTGCAAGGGGCGCTGAAGTGGATGCTAATGCCCATCTTCATCTTCGTCGGGGTGATCGAAATCGTCTCCATCGTCTTCCGGCCCATGTCGCTGTCCCTGCGTCTCCTCGGCAACATCTTCGCCGGAGAGACGCTTCTTGAGACGATGGCCGATCTCGGCGAGACCATCGGCCTTCCCGGATGGGCCTCTGCGCTTTCCGGGGTGATCTTCCCGATCCCCTTCTACTTCATGGAGATTCTTGTCGGTGCCCTCCAGGCGACCGTGTTCTCCCTGCTCTGCGCCGTCTACATCAAGCTCGCCACCACCCACGAAGAAGGGGAGCACCACTAGGCCAAGACTTTTGCCGTCGGGACCATGCCCGGAGCGTGGGCGGCGGCAACGCAACACCAACTGAAAAACTAGGAAAGAACATGATCGACACCCTCGCCCTCCTCGCCGAGTCCACCGGCGCCTTCAACGGAAACTTCGCCCTCGGCGTGGCCGGCGCCGGCGCCGGTATCGGCCTCGGCCTCATCGGCATGGCTTCCGCCCAAGCCGTCGGACGCAACCCCGGCGCCTTCGGAAACATCCTCACCATCGGCATCATCGGCATGGCGCTCGCCGAGGCGATCGCGATCTACGCCTTCATCATGGCCCTCCAAGGCTGATCCGGACGACGGAAGCGGTCGGCGTCCGGCCGGTCGCTTCCGTTCCCACGCTTTCCCCGCTTCTCTTCCTCCCCTCAGAAACCCGACACGCGACGATGGCAGAAATCCTGAACACCTTTGGACTCGACTGGCCCAAGTTCATCTCGCAGGTCATCATCGTCCTCTTCGTCTACTTCGTGCTTTCGAAGTACGCCTTCGGTCCCGTTCTCGAGATGCTGGAGGCCCGCCGCCGCCGCATTGCGGAGGGCGAAGCAAATCTCGAGACGATCAAGGCCGAAATGGGCAAGGCCGAGGACAAGGTCCGCGCCATGCTCGAGCAGGCCAACGCCGACGCCGAGCGGCTCATCAACGAGGCACGCGAGAGCGCCGAGGCCGTGCGCACCGAGAAGACCCAGGAAGCCGTCAAGGAGGCGCAGCAGATTCTGGAGAAGGCCCGCGAGGCCTCCCGCCTCGAGCACGAGCGGGCCATGAACGAGCTCAAGCGCGACTTCGGCCGCCTCGTCATCGACACCACCGCGAAGGTCACCGGCAAGGTGCTCGACGATTCCGACCAGAAGCGCATCAACGAGGAAGCCGCCGGGCAGGTGGCTCTCTGACGCTTTCCCTTTTCCTTTCGATTCATCCGCATGAAGTCCCGGAAAGAGGCCCTGCGCGCCGCCAAGAAGATCTTCGCCGCTTCGATGACGGATGGCCGTCTCGACGAGTCGGTGGTGCGCAAGGTCGTCGCCCGCCTTTCCGAATCCAAGCCCCGCGGCTACCAACAGGTAGCCGACGCCTACGTCCGGCTCGTGCGTCTCGAAATCGAACGCAACCGTGCCGTCGTCCAGAGCGCCGTCGCCCTCGACGAGGCGACCAAGACTTCCCTTGTCGCCGATCTCCGCAAAAAATACGGTCCGCAGATCGCGCCCGAGTTTTCAGTGAACCCGGAACTGCTCGGCGGCATGAAGATCCGCGTTGGCAGCGACGTGTGGGACGGCAGCGTGAAGAACCGTCTCGAACGCCTCGGCGAAACATTCAATTGATCCAACCCCGACCCAAACGATTCACCTGACGCCACGTCATGAGCAACATCCTCCAGGAACTGGAATCCGAAATCGCCGCACTCAAGACATCGGTCTCGAAGTCGAACGTCGGCATCGTCCGCGAGATCGGCGACGGCGTCGCCAAGGTCGAGGGCCTCAGCGACGTCATGCTCAACGAGATGATCGAGTTCCCCGGCGGTCTCTACGGCCTCGCCCTCAACCTTGAGGAGACGGAGGTCGGCTGCATTCTCCTCGGCGACGGGCTGCACGTGAAGGAGGGCGACGAAGTGAAGTCGACCGGCCGTCTGCTCTCGGTGCCGGTGGGCAAGGAAATGCTCGGTCGCGTCGTCGATGCTCTCGGGCGTCCCGTCGATGGAAAGGGCGATATCAAGACCGGGGAAAGCTATCCCGTGGAGAAGATCGCTCCCGGCATCATCGCCCGGCAGTCCGTCAGCGTTCCCGTCCAGACCGGCATCCTCGCGGTTGACGCGATGATCCCGATCGGGCGCGGCCAGCGCGAACTCATCATCGGCGACCGTTCCACCGGCAAGACGACCGTCGCGGTCGACACCATCATCTCGCAGGCCCGGCAGAACCGCGCCGCCGAGGAAGGCAAGCTCAAGGACCACAAGCCCCTCTACTGCATCTACGTGGCCATCGGCCAGAAGCTCGCCAACGTGGCCCGCACCATCGCCGCCCTCGAGGCCGAGGGGGCCATGGACTACACCGTCGTCGTGGTCGCCTCGGCTTCCGATTCCGCGACGAACCAGTATCTCGCCCCCTACGCCGGCGCCTCCATCGGCGAGTGGTTCATGGACAACGGAATGGACGCGCTGATCGTCTACGACGACCTTTCCAAACACGCCGTCGCCTACCGCCAGGTGTCGCTCGTCCTCCGTCGGCCTTCGGGACGCGAGGCCTACCCCGGAGACGTCTTCTACCTCCACAGCCGCCTCCTCGAGCGCGCCGCCCGCCTCAACGAGGACAACGGCGGAGGCTCCCTCACCGCGCTCCCGATCATCGAAACCCAAGCCGGCGACGTGTCGGCCTACATTCCGACCAACGTCATTTCGATCACGGACGGCCAGATCTACCTTGAGACCGACCTCTTCTACCAGGGCATCCGTCCCGCCATCTCCGTGGGCCTCTCGGTCAGCCGGGTCGGCTCCGCTGCGCAGACCAAGGCGATCAAGAAGGTCTCCGGCACGACCAAGCTCGACCTAGCCCAGTTCCGAGAGCTTCAGGCCTTCGCCCAGTTCGGCTCGGACCTCGACGAGAAGACAAAGTCCCAGATCGAGCGCGGCCAGCGCATCGTCGAGCTTTTCAAGCAGACCCAGTTCAATCCCCTCGCGCTCGAGATCGAAGTGGCGCTGATGTGGGCCATGCAGAACGGCCATTTCGACGACGTCCCCGTGAAGACCATCAAAGACTGCCAGGCGAAGATGGAGGAATTCCTCACCACCCGCAAGGACGCCGTCCTCGCCAAGATCCGCGACCAGAAGGCGCTCACCGACGAGATCGTCGAGGAACTCAAGCAGGCGATTGCCGACTTCAAGTCCAACTACAAGCCCTGATCTCCGCGAAGGCTTCCGACCGCTGACCACCGACCGCCGACTACCGAGGAACTCCCCGAATCCGAATGGCCAACCTCCGCGACATCCGCCGACGCATCAAGTCGGTCAAAAACACGGCCCAGATCACCAAGGCCATGCAACTGGTCGCGGCTTCGAAGATGAAGAAGGCGCAGGACCAGGCCACCGCCGGTCGCGCCTATGCCGATCTGCTGAACAAGGTCATCAACAACCTCAAGGAATACACCGGCGAGGACGAGCACCCTCTGCTGCGCCAGCGCGAGGGCGGGCGCGAACTCCTCATCCTGATCACCACGGACAAGGGGCTCTGCGGACCGCTCAACACCAACCTCCTGCGGCTCGTCACCGATAAAGTCGCCCCGGATGCGACGATCCTCACCATCGGTCTCAAGGGACGCCAGTCGATGGTGCGCCTGAAGCGCAATCTCATCGCCGACTTCACCGTCAAGGATCCCGTCTCCTACGCCGAGGTGAAGCCCGTCGCCGAGTTTGCCATGGAGCGTTTCCTTTCCGGCGATTTCGACCGCGTCCGCGTCGCCTTCACCAACTTCGTCAACACCATCCGCCAGGAGGCGATGGTCGAGACCCTGCTGCCCGTCAGCCCCATCGAGCTCGGTCGCGACACGGGCTTCGGCGGGCTCCTCGAGGAGGAGTCCGCGCCCGCCGCCGAATCCGCCGCCGGGAACTACGGCGGCTACCTTTTCGAGCCAAGCGCCCGCGACGTGCTCGACCAGGTGGTGCCGCAATACGTCGGCGAGCAGCTCTACCAGATGATGCTGGAGTCGCGCGCCTCCGAACACAGCGCCCGCATGGTGGCGATGAAGGCCGCCACCGACAACGCCAAGCAGATGATCAAGGATCTGACCCTCGAGTACAACAAGCAGCGCCAGGCCGCCATTACCGCCGAGCTTCTCGAGATCACCACGGCGATGCGCGCCCTCGAGTGACCGGCGTCGCCCCCCCGCATCCGAATTTACAGAACCAGAAACCGCAATCCCCCAATACGCGCAGGAGCCACCCAAGATGAGCAACGAAGGAACCATCGTCCAGGTTATCGGACCGGTCATCGACGCCGATTTTTCGAAAGCAGAAAAGCTTCCCGAGATCTACAACGCCCTCGAGGTCTCCTACGAGGTCGAAGGGGATAGCGTCAAACTCGTCCTCGAAGTGCAGCAGCACCTCGGCGACGGCTGGGTCCGGGCCGTGGCCATGTCCTCGACCGAGGGCCTCAAGCGCGGGCTCAAGATCGCCGACACCGGACAACCCATCTCCGTGCCTGTCGGCGAGGGCGTCCTCGGGCGCATCTTCAACGTCACCGGAGATCCCGTCGATGAGCGAGGTCCCGTTAATGCGACCAAGACCTATCCCATCCACCGGCCCGCACCAAGCCTCATCGACCAGTCCACCTCGGCCGAGATCCTCGAGACGGGGATCAAGGTCATCGACCTGATCTGCCCCTTCACCAAGGGCGGCAAGGTCGGCGCCTTCGGCGGCGCCGGCGTTGGCAAGACCGTCGTCATCATGGAGCTCATCAACAACATCGCGAAGGCGCACGGGGGCTACTCCCTCTTCGCAGGTGTCGGCGAGCGCACCCGAGAGGGCAACGATCTCTACTGGGAGATGAGCGAGGCCGGCGTCATCAACCAGGACGACATTTCCCAGTCGAAGGTCGCCCTTGTCTACGGGCAGATGAACGAGCCCCCCGGTGCCCGTCTCCGCGTCGCCCTCTCCGCCCTAGCCATGGCCGAATACTTCCGCGACGAGAAGAACCAGGACGTTCTGCTCTTCGTCGACAACGTGTTCCGCTTCTCGCAGGCCGGCTCCGAAGTCTCCGCGCTCCTCGGGCGCACCCCGTCGGCGGTGGGCTACCAGCCGACCCTCGCCTCCGAGATGGCCCAGCTCCAGGAGCGGATCACCTCGACCAAGAAGGGTTCGATCACCTCCTTCCAGGCCGTCTACGTTCCCGCCGACGACTTGACCGACCCCGCCCCGGCGAACACCTTCGCCCACCTCGACTCCACCGTCGTGCTGGAGCGTGCCCTCGCCGAACTCGGGATCTACCCGGCGGTGGATCCCCTCGCCTCGACCTCGACCGCCCTCGCCCCCGACATCGTCGGAACCGAGCACTACGAAGTTGCCCGCGGCGTCCAGAACGTGCTGCAGAGCTACAAGGACTTGCAGGACATCATCGCCATTCTCGGCATGGACGAGCTCAACCCCGAGCAGAAGCTCATCGTCTACCGGGCCC
>SLGN01000637.1 GCA_007123695.1 Verrucomicrobiales bacterium | reverse complement strand
GTCGAAATCCTGCTCGAAACCCTCACGCATTCCTACTACCGGATCACCGTCGGGCCGTCGGGAGTGCTGGTGGATGCGGACATGAGCGAGGGCGGCATCGGCGAGGCCTGGGCCTCGAACGCGGCGGCGGCGGTGCATCTCGGGGAAGATTTCTGGAGCGCGGAAGTGCGCATCCCGCTTGCCGGCGAGGGGGCGCGCCTGATGGATGCGCGGGTCGGTGTCGATGGCCGCGTTCCCACCAGGACCTACACCTGGTATTTCAACGTGGGTCGCCAGCGGGTGCGCAGCGGGGAGGTTCAGCGGTGGGCGTATTCCCCGACCGGCTCGGACGAATTCGATGTGCCGGAGCGGTTCGCGGAACTGTGGGGCGGATCGGATCTGCGTTAGGGCAACTGCTGTTGCCGTCACTTCAGCCGACCCGTGGCGAAGCCGCCTTGGGCTGCCGCAGTCCATGTTCAAGTTTGACGAATGATGCGTGATGCGTGATGCTTATCCAATGAGGACGACTCTCAATCTTGATGACGACGCATTGCAAGTCGCCAAAGCCTTGGCAGCCAGGGAGCAGTGCTCTTTAGGAGCCGTCGTCTCCGAAATGATCCGGAGGTCGGTCGAGCCGAATGCCGTCGAGGGTAAAGAGCGCAACGGGATTCCCTTGTTTCCGGTCTCAGCGAAAGCGAAACTGGTGACGCCCGAAATCATCGCCGAACTTCTCGACGAAGCCTGATGAAGCGGGTCTTGCCTGACATCAATACGCTCCTGGCGCTGCTCGATCCGATGCATCTTCACCATGATGCGGCGCACGCCTGGTACGAAAGGAGTTCGCCACTGGAGTTCTTGCTCGCCTCGCACGTCGAAAACGGAGTGATCCGCGTCGCCAGCCAGCCAAAGTATCCCAACTTCATGGGTACCGGAAGACAAGTTCGTGAGATACTCCGGCAGTTTTCGAGGAGGACGAAGGCCAAGCGGTGCGAGCGAGATGTCTCGCTCCTGGACGACGGGGTTCTCCTCGATCCAAGTTGTCTGACGCCGCCTCGAGTATCCGATCTCTATCTGCTCGCGCTCGCTGCTGAGAACGGGGCCCGTTTCTCTACCTTCGACAGCCGCATCCCGGCGAGCGCGGTAAAGGGGGGGATGGAAGCGCTCGAAATCATTCCAAGCAGGCTCGAATCCTAACGGGCGCGGTTGACGCGGGTGACACCCGTCCCCTCGCTTCCCCATTCTCACCTCCCGCCGCGAACCCGCTCCACCACGTCGGCAATCACCTCGACAGCCTCGTCGATCTCTTCTTCGCTCGTGAAGATCGAGAGCGAAAGCCGCAGGCTGCTGAAGGCGCGTTCGTCGCTGTAGCCCATCGCCTTCTGGACATGGCTGGGGCGCCCTTTGCCGGTCATGCAGGCGCTGCCGGCCGAGCATTGCAACCCGGCGGCATCGAGGGCGGGGAGTAGCTCGGCGGCGGCGCAGCCGCCGAAGGAGACATGGGCGACGTTGGGGGTGCGGTACTCGCGCGAGCCGTTGAACTCGACCTGGTCCAGCAGTTCGCCCAAGGCTGACTCGAGCCGGTCCCGCAGCCGCGCGACGCGGGCGAGGGTGCCGTCGCGCTCGGCTTCCTCCATCAAGGCGGCGGCGCGGCCGAGGGCGACGAGGTAGGGCACGTTCTCGGTCCCGCTGCGGCGACCGGCTTCCTGGCCGCCGCCGCGCACCATCGGCTCGAAGGGCGTGCCCTCGCGGATGTAGAGCGCTCCCACGCCTTTGGGAGCGTGGAACTTGTGCCCGCTGATCGAGAGGAAATCGACCCGCACCTCATCGACCCGTACCGGCACCTTTCCGACGGCCTGGATCGCGTCGGTGTGGATGTGCCAGCCAGCCGCCTTGGCCGCCTCGCAGACCTCGGTCATGGGCTGGACCACGCCGGTCTCGTTGTTCGCCCACATCACCGAGACGAAGCCGGGACGCGCGGGGTCGAGCGCGGCGCGGAAGCGCTCGAGATCGAGCCGGCCCTCCGCATCGACGCCAACCTTTTCCACCTCGAAGCCCACCGCCGCCATCGCCTCGACCGGTCGCAGCACCGCACTGTGCTCGATCTCGCTGACAACCACCTTGCCCCGCTGGCGTCCGATCTCGCGGGCGAGGGACTTGATCGCCATGTTGTTCGACTCGGTGCCGCAGCCGGTGAAGACGATCTCCGAGGGCTTCGCCCCGATGAGCGAGGCGACTTGTTCGCGGGCGGTCTGGATGGCTTGCTTCACCGCCTTTGCCGCGCCGTAGCCGCTCGAAGGGTTGTGACACCGGTCGCCGAAATAGGGCAGCATCGCCTCGACCGCGAGCGGGTGGACGCGGGTCGTGGCGTTGGAGTCGAGATAGATCGCCATGCGCAAGGCTGGCGCAGGCCGGAGGAAAAGGCAAGTCACCCCGCCCTGCCGACGAGGGCGGTGCCTTGTTCGCGCAGGGCGAGGGCACAGCGGCGCAGATCCGCGGGGTCGTGGCGGGGCAGTTCGAGCACGGCCGAGGGGGCCTCGAAAGGCCCGTTGCCCCCGACCGAATAGCGCCGGTCGTAGTGTTCGGCGAGAAGGCGGGCGACGAGAGCCTCCCATTCCCCGCGCCCGGCCATTTCCTTCCACTCGGCGAGAACGCGCTTCGGGTGGAAGCCCTTGAGTCGATCGAGAGTGCGGCAGACCCTCGCCCCATCGCCGAGCCATTCCCGGTAGTCGGCGACGAGATAGGCGGCCCGCGCCGCGAGGGGCGAGACGATCTCGACGACGGGCGCCGCCTTCATCGACCGCCAGATCGCGTTCGGCAGGTTGAGCCGGCCGATCTTGGCGCTCTCCGCCTCCACGAAGACGGGTCGCCCGGCGGAAAAGCGCGAGAGCCGCTCGTGGAGGAACGATTCGAAGCGCTTCTGCGAGGGCTGCGGGCGCGCCGGATCGCCGCCGAAGACCGAGCCCTTGTGGGAGGCGAGCGCCTCGAGATCGAGGACCTGTTCGCCGAGGGAGGCGAGCTCGCGCAGCAGCAGCGTCTTGCCCGCGCCGGTGAAGCCGTTGACGACGACGTAGGGGAGCGCGGCGGCCCGCTCGATCGTGGCGAGGACAACGGCACGGTAGCTCTTGTAGCCGCCCTCGAGGAGGGAGACGGACCAGCCGATCTCGGCGAGGACGAGGGCAAGGCTGCCGGACCGCTGCCCGCCGCGCCAGCAGTAGACGAGAGGGCGGTAGCTGCGGTCCTTGGCGGCGAAGTGCGTCTCCAGATGGCGCGCGATGTTTCGCGAGACGAGGGCGGCTCCGAGCTTGCGGGCATCGAAAGGCGAGACCTGCTTGTAGAGCGTGCCGACGCGGGCGCGCTCGGCGTCGTCGAGCACGGGGAGGTTCACCGCGCCGCCGATGTGGTCCTCGGCGAACTCGGCGGGCGAGCGCACATCGACAACCTCGTCGAACTCGGCCATCGGGTCTGCTGGCAGGGGGATCTTTTTGGGAAGGCGGCCCATCGCGGGGTGATCGGTGCGAAGCCGCCTACTTCGCCGTTGCGGCGGGATCACGCAAGATTTTGTCACGAAAAGCCGCCGGAATCGTCTATACTGGGAAAGGTCGGGGTCAAAAATCCCGGTCCCTACGACAAAATGAAATCCAAAATCCTATCCATGATGGTGGCCCTCATGGCGCTCGCGGGAACCGCGTTCGCCGGCGAGGTGACCTACATTGCCGGCATGACCGGCGTCACGTGAGGCGGTTGCAAAAGGGACGTCAGTTCGGCGTTCGGCACGCTGCCAGGCTTCAAGTCCATCTCCATCGAGAATGGCGAAGAAGCAGGAACCCAAGTGGTGACCGTTGTCCTTGAGTCGGACAAGGAAGTCACCAAGAAAGATGCGATCAAGTCCCTCGGTGACAAGTCCGGGCGGTACGTGGTCAAAACCTGGGAAGCCAAGAAGTAGCCTTCGAGGCCGTCTGCGGATGGCTCCGGCTTCCCGCAGACGAATTTCCCGCAACCAAGAGCCCCTCCGCCCCCGTTGGCGGCGGGGCTTTTTTTTCGCCCGACCGCAGCTTCTTGATGAGCGTTGGGGTTCGCACCGCCGGAACCGTCCTCACGCCAGCGCATAGACGATGCCGCCCTTTTCGTCGGTCGCTACGTAGCCCGCTTCGGCCAGTCGGCGGAAAAGCTCCTCCTTCGCCTCCTCGGCGGCATCCGACCCGAGGTAGTTCTTCATCAGACCGAAGAGCCGCAGCTTGGACTTCGGCCGCATGTTCGCGTTTTTCCGTAGATGCGCCAAAAGCCGCTCGAGAGGATCGGGTACCGCGCCTTCCACCTGGTACGGAGATTTCTGCGGAGCCTTCTTGGCGGCTTTCGCCGGAGCCTTGACCGGAGCCTTGACCGGAGCAGCGAGCCCATTCGTCCCCAAGGCAGAGAAATCGGCGTGACGGCGTATCGAAACTCCTCGGCTCCTGAGATGCACGATCAAGGCGTCGTAGTCCTTGTCTTTCGAGACGATGTGGAAGCGGCCCTTCGGATTGGCGAGGACGGCACGGCCCACATAGTAGGCAAGAACGAGGTCCAAAGCGTTCTTGCCGGTGGTCGTCACCCGGACAAGTTCCACGGAGGAGGCGTGCGCCACGAGCGCCTCGACAAGGCCCGTGTCGATCTTGGTCTGAGTCGCGCCGACGAAAAGAGTGAACCTGACGGATTTCGCGCCGACGAGGGACAGGTCGATTGCGTGGACGTTCTCGAAATCAACGAGGACGTGCGTGAGTGGCGAAATCGATTCGGAGTCGGCTGGCATACCACGGAAACGCGTGAGGTTTCCCAAGATGCCGCCGAAGCTCACCTTTTCCAAATGCTTTCGCCCGACCGGTTCCCGTCCGCCGCCGCTGAAAGGCCGGCGCCGGGGATCGCCCGCGTTTGCGTAGGTGAATTCGCTCTCCGGAACCGACCGGGACCGTGCTACAGTCTTCGTATGTTCCTGCTCCGCCCGTTCCCCCCCTCGAACCGACTCCGCGGTCGCCTTGCCCCGCTCGCCGCGATTCTTGCCATCGGCGCCTGCGGCCTGCCCGCTAGCGCCAAGGACGCCAAGGACGCCAAGGACGCCAAGGACGCCAAGGACGTAAAGGAGGCCGAGGACGCCGTCGCCCAGATCGAGACCGACCAGCCTGTCGCCTGGTGGCGCTTCGACGGCGAATCCCCACCCGAGGGCGCCATCGGCACGGTCTCCCTCGGCGAAGGTCCCGGCCCCCGCGACTCGCATACCCTTGTTTCGTCCGGTCGGGCCCTCGTCCTGCGGGGCGACGGCGGACACATCCACCTCCCCGACCGCGAGGACCTGCGCTTCGACAACGGAGACTCCATCACCATCGAGGCCTGGATCCGCCCCGGCTCGCTCGGCAACACCGCCGGGGCCTACCTCATCGGAAAAGGCCGCGAGAAAGCATCGGGCGAGAACCAGAACTGGGCCCTGCGCATCGCGGGCAGCAACGGAGCGCTCAGCTTTCTCTTCCGCAGCCGCCCCGACGGCGACCACGGCGGCGACTACCACCGCTGGAACACCTCCACCGGCACTGGATCGGGCGACCGCTGGCGCCATGTTGCGGTCAGCTACACCTTCGGTGATCCCGCCAGCATCCGGGGCTACATCGACGGCAAGCCGGTGACGGGCAAATGGGACATGGGCGGCACCACCGAGCAGGC
>SLGN01000191.1 GCA_007123695.1 Verrucomicrobiales bacterium | reverse complement strand
GGGCGCTTCGGCCGCGACTGCGGCGACGCGGGCGCGCAGCACCGGGGCGAGGGAGTCGTAGGGATCGTAGCTGCCGACCACGGTGGGGGCGACGGGCAGGACCGGCTCGGCGTCTTCCTGCACGAAGTAGCTGGCGACGAAGGCTCCGCGCTGGTTCCGGCTGGTGAGGTTGCGGCGGGCGCGCCCCTTGCCGTGGATGTGGCAGACCTTCTCCAGGCTGGTGCCGGGGCGGAGGTGCTCGGTGTAGGTGCAGCGGACCTGCGAGGCGATGCCTTCGCCCTTTTCCACGACCTCGTAGCAGTCGTCCGAGGCGAGCTCGCCCGACTTTATGCAGATCTCGACCTGCTCGGCGTCGGGTGGCGGGAGGAAGGCCTTCGGCGGAAAGAGCCTCGCCGCCTCGTTCATCGCTGCGGTCCAGACCGGCAGGACGGTGTCGGAGCTGAAGGCCCCGGGGAAGATCGTCGCGGTCTGGTCGAAGCCGGCCCAGACCACGCAGGTGACCTCGGTGGTGTATCCGGCGAACCAGTTGTCGGTGAAGTCGTATTCCGTGCCGGTCTTTCCGGCGACGGGGAAGTCGCCGAGCCCGTGCTTCTCCCTCGCCTTCGCGGCGGTGCCGTAGGTGAAGGAGTCCGAGAGCATGCTGGAGATCTGGAAGGCGGTGTGCCGGTCGACGACCTGGCCGGCGGCCGGGGAGAGATTCGGCGTGTAGACGATGTTGCCGAAGCTGTCGCGGATGTTGGCGATGATGTGGGTCTTCTCGGGGCGGCGTCCGCCGTTGGGGAAGATGGTGTAGGCGAGGGCGAGATCCTCGACCGAGCTGGGATTGCGGCCGAGGAAGGTGGCGTTGAACTTCTGCAGCTCGCCGGAGAAGCGCATGCCGGCCCGGCGGGCCAGGGACACCACGGCCTCGGTGCCGACCTTCTGCCCGAGGCGGACGGTGGCGGCGTTCTTCCCGCTGGCGAGGGCGCGGCGCGAGGTGATGACGTTCTCGTAGACGTTGTCGAGCCTTTCCACGCCCCACTCGCCGAGGATGCCTGTCATGCCGCCGACCATGACCTGGCGGGTGTCCATGGGGGTGTCGTCGACGAGGGTGCCGGGGAAGAAGCCGGCCTCGAAGGCGGCGGCGTAGACGAAGGGCTTGAAGACGGTGCCGGTGGGGCGGCGGCCCTGCGAGACCCGGTCGAACATGCTGTCGTTGAAGTCGCGGCCGCTGACGCGCGCGAGGATGGCGCCTGTGCGGTTGTCCAGCATCAGGACGGCGCCCTGGAGATACTTCGGCGGGGGGAAGGATTGGTCGGGCTGGGCCGATTCCTGGAAGGCGGCCTTCTTCCTCTTGTAGTCGGCGAGGGTCTCGCGCTTGTAGTCGGGATGCTCCTCCATCTTGGCGAGCTGCTCGCGCAGGGCGGTCTCGGCGAGCTCCTGCAGACCGCCGTCGATGGTGGTGTGGATGGCGAAGCCGCCCTTTGACACCGCTTCGGCCCCGAGCAGCTCGATGACCTGCTGGCGCACCTCTTCGTAGACGAAGGCGGAGCGTCCCGTGATGTTCATCCGCGGCACGGTGCGCACCTCGGCCCGCTGGAGGCGGGTTTTGGTGTCCCTGTCGATGTAGCCTTCCTTCGCCATGCGGGCGATGACGTGGTCGCGCCAGCGCTTCGACACTTCGGGGAAGCTGCGGGGCGAGCGGTGGTAGGGATTCGGAATGCTCGCGGCGAGGGTCGCCGCCTCGACGATGGTGAGGTGCTCGGGATCCTTGCCGAAGTAGCCTTCCGAGGCGGCGGCGATGCCGTAGTAGCCGCCGCCGAAGTAGATGCGGTTGACGTAGAGCTCGAGGATGCGCTGCTTGTTCGCGAATTCGCGTTCGATGCGTTGGGCGAGGAAGATCTCGGTGAACTTCCGGCTCAGGGTGCGGTCCTTCAGCTCGAAGGTCTGGCGGGCGAGCTGCTGGGTGATGGTCGAGGCGCCTTGGTTGACGTTCTTGGTGCGCATGCCCACGTAGAGGGCACGCAGGATGCCCCGGTAGTCGACCCCGTCGTGGCGGTAGAAGCGACCGTCCTCGGCGGCGAGGAGGGCTTCGATGAAGTGCTTGGAGACATTTTCGAGGGCGACGGGCCGCCGGTTCTGCACGAAGATGCGGCCCAGCTCCTTGCCGTTTCGGTCGAAAATGCGGCTCGCCACCTCGACCTCCTCGAGCTCGGAAAGGTCGAAGGTCTGGGCGAGATCGTAGCGTGGCTTGAGGTAGAAGAAGGCCCCGGCCGCCGCGACGAGCAGCACGACGAAAAGCAGCGCCGCGAAGAAGCCGCCGACCTTCAGCCAGAAAATCGTGCGGCGGCGCTTCCTGTCGTGCACGCGTTTGCGTCCGCCTGACGACGGGTCGGGGGCGTTCCGCCGCCGCGGTCGTGGCGTCTTGCCGGCGCCGATGGCGTCGAAGTCGATGTCTTCGGGATCCCTGGGCACGGGTGAAGTGTGGAAAGAGGCTCGGATTCGGGTAGCTTGGCGGGCATGAGCGCCGCGCCGCCGGTCAATTCCGGATCACAAGATACGCCCCTTTTCGATCTCGTCTTTCAAAGAATTGCGCGAAGTCCGGAGGGCTCGGTCCCCTTTTCCGAATGGATGGAGCTCGCGCTCTACGCGCCTGGGCTCGGCTACTACGGAGGGAGCGGGCCGGGCGGCGGGCTGCGGCCGGTGGGGCGGGGCGGCGATTTCTACACCAGCGTCTCCGTCGGCGAGACCTTCGGGTGGATCCTCGCCCACCGCATCGCCGAGGAATGGACGGCGAGCTTCGCCCGCGACGAGACCTTCGTGGTCGTGGAGCAGGGCGGCCACGACGGACGGCTCGCCCGCGACATCGTCGGCGCCCTCGGGGAGATCGACGGGGCCCTTCCCGACCGGTTCGAATACCGGCTCGTCGAGCCGCGGGCGCACCTCTTCGAAAGTCTCGCGGAGGGACTGGCCGACTGTCCCCGCATCCGCGTGGTGCCCTCGCTCGCGGCGGCGCGTTCCTCCTGCGGGATCTTCCTCTGCAACGAGCTGCTCGACGCCTTTCCCGTCGATCTCCTCGTCTTCGAGGGGGGCGAGTGGAGGGAAAAACGCGTCGCCTGGGATGCCGCCGCCTCGGCGCCCTGCTGGACGACCGCCCCGCTGCCCGAATCCTACGCCGCCTTCGTCGGCGAGCTTGGCAAGGGCTTTCCCGAAGACTACACCACCGAAGTCTGCCCAGGCATCGAACCCTGGATGGCCGAGGCCGCCGGTCTCTTCGATCGGGGGCTCTGGTGGATCGTCGACTACGGATTCGAGCGCGCCGACTACTACCTGCCGGAGCGAACCCGAGGCACCCTGCGCTGCTACCGGGGCCATCGCGCCGGCGAGGACCCGTTCGAGGCATCCGGCGAACAGGACATCACCGCCCACGTCGACTTCACCCGCGTCGAGGAGGCCGCCGCGCGGGCGGGGCTGCGCAAGCGCCGGCTCACCGACCAGAACCGTTTTCTCGTCTCCGCGGCCCGCCCCTGGCTGCTCTCGATCGACGGGCGTGCCCCTGGGGGAGCCGATGCGAAGAGGATCCGCCAGTTTCAGACATTGTCCCACCCCTCCCTCATGGGCGCAGGCTTCCGCGTCCTGGAGCTGGAGCGGTCGTAGCGGCGTGCTCGGTCCGGACGCGGCAGCCTTCCATCCCCGGAAACGACGAAGGCGGCGGCCCGCTCGTCGCGGACCGCCGCCCCTGGGTTTGGGAGGATTTGGGAGCCGGTTTGGCAGGCTACTGCTTGCTGAAGGTCAGGCCCGGATCTTCCTCGGGGCTGCCGGCGAGGACGAAATGCAGGGAGCCATCCTCGTTCAGCGTGATGTCGGCGACCATTTGGGCGCTGTCGTCGTTCAGCACGAGCAGGCCGGCCTCGTCGAGCGACCATTCGCCGCTGAGCACGTCGTCTTCACCGGAACCTTCGTAGTTCCAGGTAAAGGTGCCGATGGCGGTCATCGTCAGGGTGATGGCCTTGTCTTCGGCCGAGATCGCCTTCCAGATGCCGTGGAGTTCCTCGGCCTTGACGTGGGTGCGCTCGGCGGCGGCCGCCTCGGGATCGGGGATCTCCATCTTCGCCTCGCCGTCGGCCGTCTCTTCGCCCTTCGGCGCGGAGTCCGCCAGCAGGCCGCGCAGCTGCCTGGCCACCGTGTCGGTCGATTTCAGGGCGACGACCTGGTCGAACATTGCATGGGCCTCGGCGAGGTTCTCGCCGACGAGGTAGTGGTAGCCGAGCAGGAAGTGGGCGTCGGGAGACTCCGGATTGGCCACGACGTATTCCTCGAGCTTGCGGAACTGCGCGGTGTACTGCGCGGGATCGTCGTAGAGCCCGATCAGGGTGTCCCAGTTCCAGCCGGGGCCGGAGGCGAGCACCGAGTGCAGCACGCCGGCGGCGTCGCCGTAGCGGCCGAGGGCGAACAGGTTGAGCGCGCGGAACTCGTGCAGGACGTGATCGCCGGCGTTCAGCCCGATGGCCTCGTCGATGGCGGCGGCGGCGGCGAGGTAGTCGCCGGCGCGGAAGTTGCCCCGGGCCAGCTCGAAGGCGGCGGTGGATTTTTCCTGCGCGGTCTTCGCGACTTCCTCCGTTTCCGGAGTGTGGTTCGAGGCCGTCACCGCGATCGGCTCGGTGTAGTTCACGACCGTGGTGTGCGTTTCGACCGGAGGCGCCGGATAGGGATTCTGGTAGGTGTAGTAGCCCGTGTCGAAGGCGAGGGTGCCCATAGACCAGGCCCCGAGGCCCCAGGGAGCGAAACCGACGGGATTGGCGAAGCCGAGTCCGTAGCCGGGGAGGCCGATGAAGGCGTTGCGGCGCCAGAAGGCGTTGCGCCAGCCCCAGCCGGCGCCCCAGCCGTGGTTCCACCAGCCGGCATGCCAGGGGTGGGCCAGACCGGCGCCCCACCAGGGGTTGACGCCCCAGAAGCCCGGGCGGTAGCCGAAGTTGACCGCGTTGCAGAAGGCCGGGGCGAAGGCCGCGCGCCCCGGTGCGTAGGCGTGCTGCCAGACTCCGAAGCCGCGGTGCCCGAAGCCCCGATGGCCGAGCCCGCCGTAGCCGAGGCCGCGACCTCCGAAGCCATAGCCGAAGCCGCGGTTGGGCGTCGCGACCGGACCAAAGTGCCCGAAGCCGCGGTTGCCGTAGGTCGAGAAGAGCTGACCCCGGTTCGGAGTCGCGAGGGGACCTCCTCCCATGAATCCCCGAGAGGGAACCGCCGCCGCGAGTCTGGCGGGGGTAGTGAGACGCGGGGCCTGGGGAACGCCGCCGCGAACGGGTCCTACGGGACGGGCGGCGCCGAAGCCTCGGCTACCCAGAGTGCTGGCGAGGCCGCGGGAGCCCGGATTGGGGGTCGCGAGGGTCGAGGCGGCGGAGCGGCGGCTGGCGATGGCCGATGCCATGGCGGGGGGCAGGTTGCCTTGCCGCACAGGCGCTGCACCGCTGCGGAGGGAGGGCCCGCGTCCCACAGTCCCCGAGCCACCCGCGTCGGCGAGTCTGCCGATGGCGGCCGCACCGGGGGCGGGCGCTCCGCGCCGTTGCGCTGCGGCACGGGCTGCGGAGGTGAGAGAGTTCGTAGTGGAGGCAGGAGCGCCCGGACGAGTTCCGGTAGATCCGATAGTGGGGCGCGGCGCGTCGGCACGCGGTGCGCTGGCATTGGCGCGGGCGGCGCGGGCCGCGGCGATCG
>SLGN01000113.1 GCA_007123695.1 Verrucomicrobiales bacterium | reverse complement strand
GGGCACCGGCGGCGATCCCGCTCTGGGCAAGCAGGCGGCGATCGAGGCCGTCGATCACATCCGCGAGGCGGTGCGTGGCAGCAAGATGGTCTTCATCTGCGTCGGTCTCGGCGGGGGAACGGGATCGGGGGCCGCTCCCGAGGTCTGCCGAATCGCCCGGGAAGAGGGCGTCTTCCTCGTCGTCTTCGCCACCATGCCCTTCACCTTCGAAGGCGACCGCCGCATGGAGCAGGCCCGCACCGCGCTTGAGTCCATCGGGCGCTACGCGAATGCCGTGATCACTTTCGACAACGACCGCATGGGCGAGCTGATCGTGCCGAAGGACGGAGTCGCCGCCGCCTTCGCCGCAGCGGACAAGATCATCAGCCAGAGCATCCGCGCGACCATGAACGTGGTCTTCCGTCCCGGCATCATCCGCATCGGGATGGACGACCTGCTCTCCGCCCTCGATTCCGACGATTCGCGTTGCCTCTTCGGCTACGGGGTCGCCAAGGGCGACAACCGCTCGCACGAGGCCCTCGAGCAGGCGCTGAAGTGTCCGCTCCTCGACCGAGGCAAGCTGCTCAACGACGCCCGTTCCGTGCTCGTCCAGGTCGCCGGCGGCGACACCATGACGCTCTTCGAGGTCCAGCTCGTGATGGAGGAGGTCACCAAGCACGTGGGCAAGAAGACGCAGATTCTCTTCGGCACCGGCACCGACAAGCGCCTCGGCAACAGCCTTACCGTGACGATCATTAGCTCGATCTCCGGACCTGCCGCGGCTTCGGGCGATTCGTTCGAGGAGGAGGAGGCTCCCGCCGTGAGCCTTGGCATGTCCGCCTACCCCGCCCCCGAGCCGGAGCGGGCTCCGCTCCCCGATCCGGTTTCCTTCCTCGGTGCCCCGGACGAGTCCTACGAGGAATCCTACGAAGATGGTTACGAAGAAACTTCCGCCTATGGGGATCCGGAAGAGGCTCCTGTTGCCGAAGAGGAATCCGCAGTTTTCGAGCCTTTGGAAGACGCGGAGGAGGCGGAACACCCGGTCGAGGTGCCCGCCTACTCGCCCGAGCCGGTGCCGCCGCTGTACCGTCCCGCTCCTCCAGAGCAGAACCACAGCCTGTTCCAAAGCGGCGGTCACGAAGTCGAGGAGGAAGATGCGCCCGTCAATCCCATCGCCAAGGCGATGGGCTCGGGCCGTTCCCTGCCGCCCGAGCTTTCCAGCGGGCCCGAGGTCGAGGAAGCAGCTGCCCCGGCCAGCATAGAAGCCGTCACGGACTCTTCCCAAAAGATTTCGCTCACCCGAGTCGTCGGCAGCGGCAACACCGGTCGGATTAAGACCAGGGATCCGCTTTCCGCAGCCGCGGACGGCCCGGTGATGCCGCCGACGAGGCCGCCGGCGCTGCCTCCGGAAGAGACTCCGCTGTCCGAGGAGGCCCGCGCCCAGCAGGAACTTCTTCAGCTTGAACCCGTCGCCGGACGGGGTCGATTCGCCAAAACGGACCCGACCATCGTCGATGGCGAGGATCTTGATGTGCCCACCTTCCTTCGGAAGAAGAAGTAGGCGGTGGAGAGGTGATGCCGTCTCCGGGAGACCGGGCCCTCGTTCCCGGCGCGGTGCGATTCGTCCTTGCGTTGGCGTGGTTTTTCGAAAGCTTGGGCCATGCCCTATTTCGACCTCCAGATCAACGGCTACGTCGGCGTCGATTTCTGCTCCGGCGGACTCGACGGAGAATCCATGGCGCGCGCCTGCGAAGCGCTCGAGGCGGACGGCGTCGGGGGCATCCTCGCGACCGTCATCACCGACCGCATCGATTCGCTCTGCGAAAAGCTGCGTGCCATGGTCCGCTTCCGCGAGCAGGACGAGAGGATCTGCCGCGTCGTCCGGGGCTTCCATGTCGAGGGCCCTTTCTTGAACGCATCGCCCGGCTACATCGGCGCGCATCCTCCCGACTGCGTCGTTCCGGCGACTCCCGACGCGGCCGCCCGGCTCCTTGAGGCGGGCGCAGGACTCGTCCGGCTGGTGACCCTAGCCCCCGAGAACGACGCGGGCGCCGCGACGGTGCGGCGGCTGGTCGGCGAGGGCGTGACCGTCTCCGCCGGTCATTGCGATCCCGACCTCGCCACCTTGGAACGGGCCATCGACGCGGGCCTTTCCATGGTGACCCATCTCGGCAACGGCTGCCCGGTCGATCTGCCCCGGCACGACAACTTCATCCAGCGGGTCCTCTCGCTCTCGGACCGCCTCTGGGTCTGCTACATCGCCGACGGGTTCCACGTGCCGTTCTTCGCCCTGCGGAACTACTACCGTATCACCGGTCCCGAGCGCACCATCTTCACCACCGACGCGATCACCGCGGCCGGGCTCGGTCCCGGCGTCTACGACCTTTCCGGCGAGCCCGTCGAAGTCGACGAGCAGGGCGTGGCACGGCGGCCCGGTTCCCCCAACCTCGCCGGATCGACCATCCGCGGACACCGGCTCGCGGCGAACCTGCGGGAGCAACTCGGACTGGACGAGGCCGGGATCGACCGGGTCTACAGGGCCAATCCGATGCGCGCCCTCGGACTGGAGTGACGCCGCCGCTTGCTCCGGTCCGGTCCTGTGCTAGGGAAGGGGAGAACCATTGGACTCAACTCCCCCAGACTGGCGCATCGGCGAGCGGATCGCAGCCTCGCGTCCCTGTCCCATCACCGGCGACAGCGAGGCCGAAGTCGTCGCGGTCCGCGACCGGCATGGGAAGCCGCTGCGCAACGTGGTCTCGGCCGGCAGCGGCATCGTCTACGCCGATCCGCTGCCGGTCGAGGATCTCGCGGCCTTCTACCGCGAGGACTACCGGCTCGCCTACAAGGGCAGCTTCGTGCCCAAGGCCAAGCACATCGCGCGGGCCGCCGGAGTCGCGCTGGAGCGCCACGTCCACTCCTGCGGCGCGGCGCAAGCGGGGATGCGGACGCTCGACATCGGAGCGGGAGGCGGAGAAAACGTCTACCTGATGCAACGGCTCGGCTGCGAGGCCCGCGGGATCGAGCCGAACCTCGGCTACGGCGGATTCTCGCGCGAACACTACGGCGTCGATGTTTTTCTGGGAATGCACCAGGAAGCCGATTCCGAGCCGGCCTCCTTCGACCTCGTCTCCCTCTACCAAGTCCTCGAGCATCTCGCCGATCCCGTCGCGGACCTGCGGAGCATGGCGAGGTTTCTGCGTCCGGGCGGCCTTTTCCTGATCGAGGTGCCCGACATTCTTTTTCCGGGGATGCGCTTCGACCACAAATGGCATCCGGGCCATCTCTTCGGCTACGACGCCCTCACCCTGGAGGCGGTGGCGGCGAAGGCGGGCCTGCGGAAACGCTTCGTCACCGTGCTGCCGGGGAATCTCTTCGGCGTCTTCGAGAAATGCGAGGACGGGGGCGATAGTCTGGCTCCGCCGGACCTCGTCGGCAACGCGCAGCGGGCCAAGGCGGCGCTCGAGCAAGGCAAGCGGCGCTACTGGGCCCTGCCGGGCACCTACACCAAAGTGCCCCGCCGCCTCTGCCAGCGGGTCGCCGAGAAATGGACCGTCTCGCGTGCCAAGTCCCCCCGCGCCATCCTCGACCGCATCTACGCCGGCATCGGGGCCGAGTCGTCTTCCGCTCCGGAAGGTATGGCAATCTGACGCCAGCAGGCTTCTTGGCAGCCCGCATCATCCCATCAAAAACGAACACCGTCACCGAACGCGCCGCGTCCCTGATCCTTGACGCGGCCGCGTCAGGGATTCGCAGGGTCGTGCCGTTTCTTCCGATTGCCGAGACCGCGCTTGGCACGAGTCCTTCGGCCATCCGAGACGCGCATTTTGCTGCTCCGGCGGAGGCGGTTGTGGGGCTGGCACAGCATTTCGAATGTTTCTGCAAGCCGCAAGCACGGGAGCTGGCTTGGATTCTTAGGAGGCAGCCGTTTCGCGGAATCGCCGTCCTCGCCTGCGGTCAACTTGACGGTTGCAAAGCGGCGGGGGTGCGGTTAGAGGATTCGCCCATGATCTCTTCGCGAATTGTCCTTCTTCTCTCCGGCCTAGCCCTTGCCGCCTTCGTCGGCTGCGAGCGCCACGAATTCGAATCAACCAAGCGTCTCCACGGTGGGCACGGAGGTCATCACGACGAGGCCCATGGCGATCATCACGGCGACGACCACGGCGACTCGGCCAAGCACGGCGAAGAGCCTGCGGCCGAGACCAAGGACAAAGACAAGGACAGCGCCGAGACTCCCGCCGCAGGCGAGCCCCGCAAGACGGGTATCTGAACATCCGGGGAACCCGCTCCTGCGTCGGCGGTGCCGCGCATCGGCGGAGCTTCTCCTCCCAGCCCATCGCCCTCGCCATGGCCCAACCAGCCTCCAGATCCGTGCTGCCTCTGCTCAGCACGATGATGTTTCTCCAGTTCTTCGTCTGGGGTGCCTGGTTCGCGACGGTGGGGCAGGCCCTCGGCGCCAGCGGTCTCGGCGACAGCGCCGGAGACGCCTTCGCCGCCGCGCCCATCGGGGCGATTTTCGCCCCGCTCTTCCTGGGGATCGTGGCCGACCGCTTCTTCCCCTCGCAGATCGTCATGGGCGTGCTGCTGCTGCTCGGCGGCGCCTTCATGTGGTGGGCCGGAGAGGCGGCGTCGGCCGGGAACGCCGGTCTGCTGAAGTGGCTCTTCGTCGCTCACATGCTCTGCTACATGCCCACCCTCGGGCTGGGGAACACGATCGTCTTCACCCATCTCGAACGGCTCCAGTTTCCCAAGGTGCGGGTCTGGGGGACGATCGGCTGGATCGTCGCGGGCTTGGCGGTCGGCTTCCTCGGGTGGAGTTCTTCGCTGAAGATCTTCCAGCTCGCGGCCGGCTCGTCCATCGCCCTCGGGGCGATGTGCATGCTGCTGCCGCACACTCCGCCACCGGCGAAGGGCGAACCCATCGACCTGCGGGCCCTCCTCATGCTCGATGCGCTGAAGCTGCTCGCGAAGCCCGGATTCCTCGTTTTCATCTTTTGCTCCGGCCTGGTCTGCATCCCGCTGGCCTACTACTACGGCACCACGGCGCAGTTCCTGACCACGGCGGGCTTCGAGCAGGCGGCTTCGTCCATGACCATCGGGCAGATGTCCGAGATCGTCTTCATGCTGCTGATCCCCGTCTTCTTCCGCCATCTCGGGGTGAAGTGGATGATTCTCGTCGGAATGGGCGCGTGGGTGCTGCGCTACCTCCTTTTCGCCTACGGAGCGCCCGAGCAGGTTGTCTGGATGCTGTTTCTCGGCATCGCGCTGCACGGGATCTGCTACGATTTCTTCTTCGTCACCGGGTTCATGTACACCGACGCGGTGGCACCGGCGAAGGTCCGTGGCCAGGCCCAAAGCCTGCTGGTTTTCGTGACCCAGGGGCTGGGGATGTTCGTCGGCTTCAGCGTGGTCTTCGGCAGGTGGGGGCTCGACGGCCGCGTCGGCAAAGTGGACCAGTACGAGCCGCTCAACAACGCGATCGCCGAGGCGAGGGGAGAAGAAACGGTGAGCTTCGCCCGGAGCCTCGCCAAGATGTTCTCGGTCGATATGCCCGAGGGGGTCGATCCTTCGCTCCTTGCAACGGCGATGGACCAGTGGAAAGAATTCTGGACGCTGCCGGCGATCATGGCGGCGGCGATCGCCGTGCTGTTCCTCGTTGCTTTCTGGGACAAGACCAAGGTCTCCGAAGATCCCGACGACGCGGCGGCGGACGG
>SLGN01000123.1 GCA_007123695.1 Verrucomicrobiales bacterium | reverse complement strand
GAGCGGGAGCGCGGGAAAGGGAGGCGCTTCGGAGAGAAGCGCCGGACGGGAGCGCGGCGGATGCGCGGAGCGGCCTGGGGCGAGCTGCGGGTGCTGCGGGACTTGCGGAAGGATGTGATGGGGGAGTAGACGGGCCTCGGGGGCGAGGGGTTTGCGATGCTCGACCCACTTTGGAGAGGGGGCGGTGCTGCGGTTTTGGGTTGGCTCGCATCGGGCTCTTGACGGGGCCCCGGCCCTGCGTTCACACTTTGTCCCTGCGCCCCCGTTGGAACGGCCCTTCTGCTTCCGGCATTCTTGCCGGATACCACTCAGCGACCTTTGGCCTGCCGGGATTGCCTTTCGTAGTTTCCACCCATCATGATCACCCTCACTGGAATCGCCGACGAGGCGGGGCGCGACATTGAAACCCAAATCCGCGCCCACCGCGAATTGGGTTGGGATTCGATCGAGCTTCGCCTCGTCGACGGGAAGAACATCTGCGGCGACCTTGGCGACGAGGCTTTCGAGCACGCCGCCGCCTGCCTCGAGGAATCCTGCCTGCAGGTGACCGGTTTCGCATCGGCCATCGGGAACTGGAGCCGCCGCATCGACGGGGACTTCGAGATCGACCTGGCCGAGCTGCGGCGCGCCATCCCCAGGATGCAGCGGCTCGGGGCGCGGTTCATCCGCACGATGAGCTGGGTCGGCGAAGGCGTGCCCGAGGAGCAATGGCGCGACGAGGCGCTGCGCCGCTACGCCGAGCTCGCGCGAATCGCCGGCGAGGGCGGCATCGTGCTCGCGCACGAGAACTGCACGGGCTGGGGCGGGCTGAGCGGGCGCCACCTGCGCGAGCTCGTCGAGACGGTCGGCAGCCCGCATCTCGTCGTGCTTTTCGATGTGGGAAACACGATCAGCCACGGCTACGAGCCCTGGCCTTTCTACCGGGCGGTGAAGGATCTGGTCCGCTACGTCCACGTGAAGGATTGCCGCGCCGAGCCCGGGGGCGCCCGCAGCCAGCGCTACGCCTACCCGGGCGAGGGCGACGCCTGCGTGCGGGAGATCCTCGCCGACCTGATCGCGTCGGGCTACGACGGCGTCGTGTCGATCGAGCCCCATGTCGCCAGCATCGTCCATCTCGGCGAAAGCACGGCGCCTCCGGACGAGATCTACGCATCCTATCTGCGGTATGCCCGCGCGACCGAGGCGCTCCTCGCCGAGGCGCGGGCTCTCGCCGCCGGGCCGGCATCCTGACAAGACGCCATGAAGACCTACTGGGGCGATCTCCACAACCACTGCGCGGTGAGCTACGGCGAGGGAACGCCGCAGCGGGCGCTTGCCAACGCGCGTGCCCATCTCGACTTCTGCACGGTCACGGGACATGCGTTCTGGCCCGATCTGCCGATGGACTTGGCGGGCCAGAACGCGATCATCGGGATGCATCTGGGCGGCTTCGCGAAGCTGCGCCATTTCTGGGGGGATCTGCTCGCCGCGCTGGAGGCGGCGAACGTGCCCGGCAGCTTCGTGACGCTGCCGAGCTACGAGTGGCACTCCATGGAATACGGGGACCACAACTGCTACTTCGACCGGCACGATCCCGAGCTGCTCGACGCGCCCGATCCGGGCTCCCTCGCCGCGACCCTTGCGGCGAGCGGACGCGACTTCTTCATGCTGCCCCACCACTGCGCCTACCAGGCGGGAATGCGCGGCACGAACTGGGCCCATTTCGACCCGGTCCGGTCGCCTCTCGTGGAGATCTTTTCCAACCACGGCTGCGGCGAGGCCGACGACGCGCCCTACGACTACCACCACAGCATGGGGCCTCGGGTCGGCGCGAGCATGGTCCGCAGCGGACTGCTCGCGGGCCATCGCTTCGGTTTCTACGCCAGCACGGACAGCCACGACGGATACCCCGGCCATTATGGGCACGGGATCACCGGAGTGTTCGCCGAGCGGCTCGACCTGCCCTCGCTCTGGGCCGCCCTGAAGGCAAGGCGCACCGTCGCCTCGACCGGCGCCCGTTTCCTCGTCGATGCCTCCTACGGCGGGGCGGGCATCGGCGAATCGGTCCGGTGGGCGGAAAGCGTGCCCTTCCGCCTCGAAGTCGAGGGCACGGCCCCGGTCGAGCGGATCGATCTTGTCGAAGGGGCCGTCGGGAGCGCCGGTGTGCGCGTGAGCCGTTTCCCGGGACCTCCGACCGATTCCGCCTTCCGCCCGGGACGCCACAAGATCAAGGTGGAATGCGGGTGGGGCCGCGCGGGCGACGTCTCGGATTGGCGGGTCGAGGCGCATCTGCGGGGCGGACTTCTGCGCGACGCGCAGCCGTGCTTCCGATTTTCGAAATACCGGCCCGGCGAGGAGGAGGCGAGCGAATCCATCCTCGAACGCGACGTGGAAAAGGCGGTCTGGACCTGCCGCGCCGCCGCGAATCCCGCCGGGATGCTCGGCGGCACCCATTTCCACGCCGGAGGCACCCAGGCAGTGGTGCTCGACGCCGACTTGGCGGAGGGGGCTTCGCTCGTGCTGCGCTGGGGCGGGGGAGAACTCCGCCTCTCGGCGGCCGATCTCGCCGCCGGATCCGTGGCCGTTCCAAGCGGCGGCTTCGGCTCGCCCGCGCTCAAGGTCCACCGCGCCGTGCCGGAGAGAGAGTTCCGCACCGTTCTGGAGCGGCCCCGGCACCGTCCCTTCGCAGAAGGGCCCGGGTTCGCTTATTTCCGCATCGTTCAGAGCGACGGACAGGTCGCGTGGCCCAGCCCCTTCTTTCTCGATTGAGCCCATGGCCCGTCCCCTCGCCATCGCCTCGGTCGACCTCGACATCGCGCGCGAGCCGCTCGCGCGGCCCTTCGGCTTCAAGGGGCGCGCCTTCCATGAAAAATGGGTCTGCCGCGTCCGCCTCGTTTCCGAGAGCGGTTCCAAGGCCGAGGGGATCGGCGGCCTTGCGGTGCTGTGGTCCGACGAAGCGGTGTTCGCGGAGCATACCGAGACGGGAGGAAATCTTCTCATGGCCGCCCTGCTGGAGCGCGGGCTCCAGCTCGCGGCGGGGAGGAGCTTCGACACGCCGCAGAATCTGCTGAACGCGCTTCTGCCCGAGGCGCTCGCCTACGGACGCGTCGTCACGGGGCGTCCCGACTTGCGCAAGACCTTCGCCTGCAACGCGCTCGTCGCCTTGGACAACGCCGCGTGGAGGCTTTTCGCCGCCGAGAACGGGCTGCGCCGCTTCGACGAGCTGATCCCGCCGGCGTCGCGGAGCGCTCTCGGCCGCCGCCACCGGGAGCTGCTCTCGGTGCCGACGGTTTCCTACTCCAGTCCGGTCGACGAGGTGCGCCGCCTCGTCGCCGGAGGCCATCGCGTGCTGAAGCTGAAGATCGGAGCGCCCGGCGACGGCGAGGAGATGCTGGCGCGGGACAAGGCCCGCCTTTCCGAGATCCACGCCGCAGTGGGCGGGCCCGGTCTCCCGGCGGATAGCGGAGGGGAGGGAGTGCTCTACTACCTCGATGCAAACGGGCGCTACGAGACCCGCGCCCAGGTCGAGGAGCTGCTCGCCGCCGCCGACGATCTCGGGGCGCTCGGGCGGATCGTCCTCTTCGAGGAACCCTTCCCCGAGGATTCGGCCGAGGACCTCCGGGGGCTGCCCGTCCTTTTCGCCGCCGACGAAAGTCTGCACGGAGTCGGGGACATGGCCGCGAAGCGCGCCCAGGGCTTCGGCGCGGTGGCGCTGAAGCCGGCCGGGAAGACCCTGAGCCTGAGCTTTGCCATGGCGGCCGAAGCCGAGCGCCTCGGCATGCCCTGCTTCGTCGCCGACTCCACCTGCCTGCCGCGGTCGGTCGATTGGAACCGCAACGTCGCGGCCCGTCTCGCGCCGCTGCCGGGGCTGGACTGCGGCCTGCTGGAGAGCAACGGACCCGAGAGCTACGGCGCCCGCTGGGACGAACTCGTCGCCGCGCATCCCTGCCATCCCGCTCCCTGGCTCTTTCGCGAAAACGGGATCTACCGCCTCGACGACGGCTTCTACGAGCGGGGAGGGGGCATTTTCGAAGCTTTGGGAACGGAATGAAACTGGAGGAACAGAGCCGGCTGCTGGAGGAGGCCGAGAGCCGGGGCGGGCTGGCGCGCTTCGGGGCCTACTTGCGTCTCACGGGGCCGGGATGGCTCCAGAGCGCCCTCAAGCTCGGGGCGGGCTCGCTCTCGGGCAGCCTCTATCTCGGGGTGCTGGCGGGCTTCGGCCTGCTCTGGCTCCAGCCCATGGCGATGGTCCTGGGAATCGTGATGCTCAGCGCCATCGGCTACGTCGTGATGTCGACGGGAAAGCGGCCGTTCCGCGCCATCAACGAGCACCTCAGCCCCGTGCTCGGCTGGGGTTGGGCGATCGCCGCGCTCCTCGCCAGCGTGCTCTGGGCGGTGCCGCAGTATTCCCTCGCCATCGGGGTGGTGCGGCAGAATCTCGCGCCCGGTTTGTTCGGCGAAGGGGCGGCCCTCGGCGGATTCGGCGGCACGTTCGGGGTGACGCTCGCGCTCTTCGCGGTATGCCTCGCGGTGGCGTGGAGCTTCGGCAGCGGGGCCCGCGGGGTGCGCTTCTTCGATCTCGCCTTGAAGAGCGTCGTGCTGCTCATCGTGCTGTGCTTCGTCGGGGTCACGGTGCGCCTCGCCCTGGCGCCGGGCGGACTCGACTGGAGGGCGGTGGCGGCGGGCCTCGTCCCCGACTTCCGACTCTTCGCCGCGCCCGCGCCGACCTTCGAGCCGCTCCTGTCCGATCTCGGGAGCGAGGCCCGCCACTACTGGGAGACCTTTCTGGTGCGACGCCAGCGCGACGTCATCGTCGCCGCCTCGGCCGCGTCGGCGGGCGTCAACGGCACGTTCCTCTTCGCCTACACCCTCGTGCGCAAGCGCTGGGGCAAGGAGTTCCGCGGCTTTTCCCGCTTCGACCTCGCCGTGGGAATGTTCCTGCCCTTTTCCCTCGCCGCGAGCTGCATCGTCGTGGCGGGAGCGGCCCAGTTCCACGCCGTGCCGCAAGGCGGTTTTCCGGGGATGGAAGGGGACACCCCTGTCGCCGCAGCGATGCGGCCCAGCGAGCGCCAGATGGGCGAGTTCCGCGACCTCCTCGAAAAGCGCGTGCGGGGCGGGCTGCCGCCCGGGGCCGGCCCCGCCGAGACCGAGGCCGCCGTCGCCGCACTCGACCCGGCCGAGAGGCGGATCGCCGCCACTCTCGTGACCCGCGACGCCGCGAGCCTCGCCAGTTCGCTGGAACCGCTCACCGGACCGGTCTTCGCCCACACCGTCTTCGGCCTCGGAGTGCTCGGCATGTGCGTCTCCTCGATCATCATGCAGATGCTGGTCTGCGGGTTCGTCGTCTGCGAAATGCTCGGCCGGCCCCACGAAGGCGCCGCCTTCCGCATCGGATCGCTCGCGGCGGCGGCGAGCGCGATGGTGCCCTTCTTCTGGAAGCAGGCCTACTTCTGGCTCGCGATCCCCACCTCGGTGCTGGCGGCGATGCTCATCCCCATCGCCTACACCACCTTCTTCCTGCTGATGAACCACCGGGGGCTTCTCGGCGAGGAGATGCCGAGGGGCGGCCGCCGCATCGCTTGGAACACCTGCCTCGCCGCCGCCCTCGTCGCCTTCACCGTGTCGGGCGGTTTCATGCTCTGGGACCGGGGCGGATGGTGGGGGATCGGCGCCGCCGCTCTCTACATACTCGCGGTGGTGGCGGAACGCGCCTGGCGAAGAG
>SLGN01000090.1 GCA_007123695.1 Verrucomicrobiales bacterium | reverse complement strand
CGCCTTCATGAAGTGGGCGAGGTCGCCGCGCCGCTTCTCGTAGCGGTCGAGGATTTCCTTGTGCCATCGCTCGTCGCCCGCGAGCCGCGCCCGCTCCAATTCCTGCCGCACCCCTTCGACGGCTTCCTCGTCGTAGAGCAGCGGCAGCACCTCCAGCAACCCGTTCTCGTCCAGCGGATCGAGCGTCTCCCTGTCTGGAACCTCCAGCAGCAAGTGAAAGTGGTTGTCCATGAGGCAATACGTGATCACCCGCACACCCGAGAAGGCTTCCTGGTTGCGGAGAATCCTACGAAAGATTTCCTTGTCTTTCGCCTGAAAGACCATGCGCCGGTCAATAACGCGAGAGATAACATGGTAAAATGCCCTTCCACCCCCCAAAATTCGTGCAGTTCTCATGTATTAAATACTCTATCGTGGATTCGTTGGTAATAATACATCGTTTGTTTACTGGTGAACTGCAAGTTTTTTCCGTCACTTAAATACTGAAGTTCAGGCTTGGTAGGTCGGGTAGGTTGAAAAAGGGAGGGAGACGGCGAAACGTGAGGCGGCTCGGCGTTTCCGCGGCGAGGCCCGGTTCAGAAGCACTCGCCCCCGGTGCTGCACTGCGAGGCATCGGTCGTGGCATCGTAGTCCATGCCTTTGGTCTCGCGGGGATGCCGCAGGCGCATTGCGGTGCAATCGAAGAGTCCGGCTTCTTCCACCGGGATCGCGACGCGCGGTTCGACGAACTCGAAATGGCCCGAGTAGGGCGCCTCGCGGTAGAGGCGGAAGGTCCTGTCGCAAACGGCGTAACGTTCGCCGCGAAGCATGACATGGCCGTCGTCGTCCTTCACCGCCGCGAAGGGGCCTTTGTAAATCACCGCCTGGTTGCGCTCGAAACAGGGGCCCTGCTTGCCCTTCCACGCCTGGACCGTGACGCTGCGGAACTCGACGCCCTCGACGGTCTGCCAGGGTTCGGCGTCGCGCTTGAGGATCTCGATCCCGTGGAATCCGGCCTGCTCGAAGGCTTTGACGAAGCCTGCTTCGGTTAGGGCACCGCTGATGCAGCCGCTCCAAAGGACGGGATCGCGCTGCATCTCCTCCGGCACCTCCTCGTCGCTGACGATATCCGAAATCACGGCGCGGCCGCCGAGTTTCAGCACGCGAATGATTTCCTCGAAGAGGCGGCGCTTCTGTCCGGAATCGACGAGGTTGAGGACGCAGTTGGAGGCCGCCACGTCGATGGAATCGCTTTCGACGATGGGATGTTTCTCCCGCAGATCGTCGGCCAGTTCGTCGGCTGCGAGGAAGGAGGCGGCGTCCTGGATGGGGCGGTTTTTGAGCTCCGCGTCGAGGATCTCGAGGTCGAGGGCGAGATCCTGGATGCGTCCCTTGCGGAACTCGACGTTGTCGTGGCCGACGCGAGCGGCGACGAGGGGGGCGTTGCGCCGCGCGACCTCGAGCATGGCGTCGGTCATGTCCACGCCGATGACGCGCCCCTCCGGCCCCACGACCTGCGAGGCGATGAAGCAGATCTTGCCGGTGCCGCTGCCGAGGTCGAGCACGGTCTCGCCGGGCTTCAGGTATTTCGACGGATCGCCGCAGCCATAGTCCTTTTCGATCACTTCCCGGGGGATGTTTTCCAGATACCGCGGATCGTAATCCACGGGGCAGCAGAGGGCGGACTCGGGGGCGTTGGCAGCGGCGGCGTAGCGGTCGCGGGTGGCGTGCTCGGCAGATGGGATGGCGGATGGGGTCATTTTGGATGGAATCTATGTAGGGGAAAGGACGACGCCCTCGCTCTTCCCGATGTCGACGGCGGGATGCGGCAGGAGATGGTGGGTCTCACCCGAAGCGGCATCGAGGTCGGGGCCGAAGCCCTCCTTGTATTTGGAGGCAAGCTCGCCGGGCACCTCGAAGGCGATGCCGAAGACCGTAGCGGCGGCCATTCTGCCGTCCGAGAGGCGGCGGCGGGAGAAAGCCGGCGTCCTCGCCCATGCGCAGCTTGCCATCGGGGGACGACGGGGCGCTTCGGTTCTTCCGCAGAAAGTCCGCATTTTCCCCAACCTGCCTTTTCCATCCATTCCGTTTTCGTCGCGTTTTCGTCGCGAGACGCCACGCCTCACAGCGACCATGACATCCACCTCTCTAAAAGGCGCTTCAACCCCGGAGTGAGACGAGTCCGATTGTAGAAGTCGCCGACCTTGCGCACCGCTTCCCCCTGGGTCGGATACGGATGGATGACATTCGCGATGCTGCCAAGTCCGATCTTGTGGACCATCGCGGCGACGAGAATTCCGATCATATCGCCGGCACGGGGAGCGACGACGGTGGCGCCGACGATCTCGTCCTTGCCCTTCCTCACGTGGACCCTGACAAAACCCTCGGTCTCGCCCTCGAGGATGGCCCGGTCGATGCCCGAGAGCTCCTGGGTGTAGGTGTCGATAGCGATGCCCTTTTCGGCGGCCTGGGCTGCGGTGAGCCCGACATGGGCGACCTCGGGCGAAGTGTAGGTGCACCATGGGATGACGAGCTTGCTCGCCCGGGCCCGCCCGAGGAAGAGCGCGTTTCGGATCACGGTGCGTGCCATGAAGTCGGCCGCGTGGGTGAACTGGTAGGGCGAGCACACGTCGCCCGCCGCGAAGATGCGCGGGTTGGTGGTGCGCAGGCGGTCGTCGACGACGACGCCTTTGCGGTTGAAATCCACGCCGACGGCTTCGAGCCCGAGGCCCTCGACGTTCGGGGCGCGGCCCACGGCGACGAGCATCCGATCGACCGACCAATGGTAGCCGCGGCTTTCGGACTCGACCGTCATGCGCGCGCTGCCGCCGCCATTGGGAGCGAGGCGGAGATCCTTGCCGCAGCAGAGCAGTTCGACCCCGTCGCGCTTCAGGCTCGCGGCGACGAGGGCGGCGGCGTCGGGATCCTCGCGTCCGAGGATCCCGGGCATGGCTTCGACGAGGCGGACCTCGCTCCCGAGCCGGGCGAAGGCCTGCGCCATCTCGCAGCCGATGGGGCCCGCCCCGACGACGCCGAGGCTGCGGGGCAGCTCGGTGAGGGAGAAGAGGGTCTCGTTGGTGAGGTAGTCGATCCCGTCCAGCCCCTCGATGGGCGGGGCGGCGGCGCGGGCGCCGGTGGCGATCACGGCCCTTTTGAACTCCAGCTTCCGGCCTTCGACTTCGACGGTGGAGGAGTCGAGGAAACTCGCCTGGCCGAGATAGACATCGATGCCGAGTTCGGTGAAACGCTTCACCGAGTCGTGGCGGCTGATCCCGGCGCGAAGCCGCCGCATCCGCTCCATCGCGGCGGCGAAATCGACCTCGACCGCTTCGGCGCCCTTCACCCCGAACTCGGCGGCGCGGCGGGCGGCGGCGGCGGCGCGGGCGGCGGCGATGATCGCCTTCGAGGGCACGCAGCCGACGTTGAGGCAGTCGCCGCCCATCAGGCCGCGCTCGACGAGGGCCACTCTGGCTCCCATCCCGGCAGCCCCCGCTGCGGTCACGAGGCCCGCGGTGCCGGCGCCGACGACGACGAGATGGTAGCGTCCCGAGGGCTTCGGGTTCACGTGGCCGGGAGGATGCACTTGGCTCTCGAGGTGGCGGTTGTGCTCGTCGCGGGGTTCGA
Organism: Verrucomicrobiales bacterium; assembly: GCA_007123695.1. Classification (GTDB taxonomy): domain Bacteria; phylum Verrucomicrobiota; class Verrucomicrobiia; order Verrucomicrobiales; family DEV007; genus Arctic95D-9. The sequence continues at coordinate 2,110 of SLGN01000090.1, read as the reverse complement.
GGATGTCGAGGTAGCTCATGGGGACGGGGCCGGGGTCGATGGGCGGAGGTCGGGGAAACGGGGGAGGGAAGAGGGAGTGGAGAGGAGGGGGTGCCCTTCAGGTCGAGCTTCGGCGGGCGCGCGCCCAGGCCATCGTTTTCTTCACGACGATGGGGAACGCGCCGAGGATCGCGAAGGCGACGAGCGTCTTGGCCGAAAGAATGCCGCCCAGGCCCTCCTCGGCGAGCGTTCCGAGGCTGGGGACGGCGGCGCCGGCGTAGCAGTAGGCGGCGGTGCCGGGGAGCATACCGAGCTGGCTCACCCACCAGAAGGTCCGGGTGCGGATCGGGGTCAGGCCCATCACGAGATTGATGACGAAGAAGGGCACCGCCGGGATCATGCGCAAGGTGAAGAGGTAGAAGGGGCCCTCCCTCTCCAGAGCTTCGTTGAAACCCGCGAGCCGCCCTCCGAAGCGCTGCCGCATCGCGTCGCGGAAGAGGTAGCGGCTGAAGAGGAAGGCGAGGGTCGCCCCCGTGGTGGACGCGAAGCTGACCAGGAGGGTCCCTTGCCAGACGCCGAAAAACCAGCCCGAGGCGAGGGTGAGGACCGCGGCGCCGGGCAGGGACAGGCCGGTGACCGCGACGTAGACGACGAAACCGACGGCGAGGGCGACTAGGACCGCCTCCGCCTTGGCCACGCGCAGCTCCGCCTCGCGAGCGGCGAGACTCTCGAGAGAGAGGGCTTCTCCGAACTGCCAGTAGCCCGTCGCGGCGGCGGCGACGACGATTGCGAAGACGAAGGCTTTGCGGAACGCCGGGCGGCGTTTTCCGGCGGATGGGCGTTGCTCGGAGGCGGGGATTTGCTCGGAGGCGGGCGCGGCAGGGGAGTCGGTTTTCATTTCAACCGATCGGGATTGATCAGAGAGGTCATGGCGGAGCAGAAGCCCCGCGCTCGCCGTGTGAGTCGGCGGCGGGGCGGTGTGCGTTGACGGAAATTTTTCTGCCGATCGGCGCTGCGGGCGAGGCGTTGGCAGGCTGGCGTAGAGGCGGGGGGAGGCGGTCTCGCCGAGATGCGAGGTCGCGGCGCGTCTCAACCGAGAGGCACGAGCCGACGCAGGTCGGCACGGGGGCCTTTGGCGATGGCGAGCTGCACCGTGGCACCGGCGGTCCACGCGGCGGTCTTCCAAGGTTCGTCGCCATCGGCGGCGGCGAACTCGGCGGCCCCTTGCGCCGGGTCGAAGGGGCGCAACGCCTCGGCGGCGATCGAGACGAGATGCAGGCCTGGGGGCCCCTCCTCTCCGGGCAGGCCGAAGCAGACTAGGGAGACACGGTGCCCCCGCCATTCGAGCACGGCGCAGCCCGCGAGGACGTGTTCGCCGGCGGCGCGAGGCACCGGGCCGTCGAGCGGCGCCCCCTGGCCGGCGAGCCAGGCGGCGACTTCGCCGGGCTCGTCGGTGACGTGCCCGAGGCTGCGGAGCTCGGCGAGCATCGCGAGGATCTCGGCTCGGAAATCCTCCAGTGTCGCGGGTTCGCCGGGGAGGCCCCGGGCCTCGGCGAGGGCGGGATCGATCCCCTGGGCAGGGCGCTCGGAGAGGGGCGCGAGGCGCAGCGCGGCGAGGGCGACCGCCGCGGCCGCAGCGAGGCTGGCCCCGGCGATCAGCACTGTCCGCATCCCCAAACGGCGCCTGCGGGGCGGAACGGCGGCGAGGCGGAGGCCGGCGAGGAGGGAGGCCTCCAGCCCCTCGGGAGGCCGCACTTCGCGGAGCCGCTCCGCCGCTGCGGCGTCGAAGGCCCGCGAGCGGTCGTGCCAAGCGCGCAGATCGGCGTCGTTCTCGCGCAGGCGGAGGGCCTCGGCGGCCTCCGGATCGAGGCTCGGGTCCGAGGGGTCGGTTTGCGATGGGCGCAGGGCAGCGAGGATGAACTTGGCTTCTTCGGGAGTCATGGCGGCAGTTGCGTTGGGGAAGAGGGTGGCACGAGAGGGGGAAGCGGGATCGACCGGCGTTGAAGGGAGGTGGAGGGGGCAGGGCGGCGGCGGAATCACGGGAGGAGGCTGCGCCGTCCTTCCGACGGGGGAGCGGCGGAGGCCGGGTCGGCGGGCGACTCGATCGGCAGGACGTTGCCCGGCAGCTCGG